>DATEOJ010000500.1:0-8026 GCA_035274235.1 Pyrinomonadaceae bacterium | reverse complement strand
GGGATCGATTACGAGCTCTGGAATCCCGCGACCGATCCCGAACTTGCAGCGAATTTCAACAGCGATGATATTTCGGGGAAGCGTGAATGCAAACGTGCGTTACTTGAGAATTTTTCGTTGCCGATCGATCTTGATCGCCCGATCCTCGCGAACATCACACGACTGACCGGTCAGAAGGGAATCGATCTTATGATGCAGATCGCGGCCCGGGTGGTAGATAGCGGGGCGTACATCATCTCGCTCGGATCCGGTGAAAAGCGTTACGAAGATTTTTGGCAGAGCCTGCGCGATTTCGCACCGCGCCAGGTCGGGATCTATCGCGGTTACAACGAACAACTCGCGCACAGGATCGAAGCGGGCGCTGACATGTTCATGATGCCGTCAAAGTTCGAGCCCTGCGGTTTGAATCAAATGTACTCGCTTCGATATGCGACGGTTCCGATCGTCAGAGCGGTCGGAGGTCTTGATGATACCGTCGAGAATTTTGATCCCGTAACAGGAAACGGGCACGGATTCAAATTTGGACCGTATCGTGCAGATAAGTTTCTTGAGCGGATCTATGAGGCACTCTACGCATATGCCGATCCCGAAACCTGGCGAAAGATCCAGTTGAACGGTATGGCGATCGACAACTCGTGGGAGAACGCCGCACGAAAGTACGTTGACCTCTACAACCACACTCGCGGAATGCGAGCCACCGCGAGGGGGATCTAGGGTATCAACAGCAACAAGAAAACGCGCGTCCTGTTCGTTGAGAGATCAGCCCAAGGGTTCTTTAGCCTGGAAAAGGTCTTCCGACAGTTGGCCAGGAATCTACCGGCTGAAAGATTTGAAACTTCGTTTCAGCAAGCGGAGTTTGGACCGGGCATCGGCGGGATCATCAGAAACTTGTTGTCATTCAAACCATTTGCCGACGCGGATATCTATCACGTGACGGGTGAAATTACTTACCTCATCCTCAAGCTGCCGCCGGCGAAGTCGGTCCTGACGATCCACGACCTCACCGTTCTCAACTATCGAAAAGGGCTGCGACGGTGGGCGGTAAAAAAGCTCTTGTTCGAACTGCCGGCAAAGCGAGCGAAATACTTGACGGTTATCTCAGCCGCCACGCGCGACGAACTTGTTCGGGTGACAGGATGCGACCCGGGAAAGATCAGGATCATTGAGAACGCGCTCGACGAGGAAATGACGCCGATGGAGAAGCCTCCATTCAACGTCGAGCGTCCAAACATTCTTCAGGTCGGCACGACGCCGTACAAGAATATCCCGAATCTTGTTCGAGCGATCAAAGGGTTGAGCTGCACGCTTACTATCGTCGGCGATCCGGATAAAGAAACACGGCGGCTCCTCGAGGAAAAGAAGATCGCTCATCGCATCGAAGAGAGTCTTGGAACCGAAGCGATGCGCGAGGAGTACCGAAAAGCGGACATCGTTGCGTTCTGTTCGATGTTCGAAGGTTTCGGGTTGCCGATCATAGAAGCTCAGGCGATGCGGACGCCGCTCGTCACAAGTAATGTTGATCCGATGAGAAGCGTGGCGGGAGACGGCGCGTTGCTGGTCGACCCGCAGGATCCGTCCGATATCAGGCGCGGCATCGAGTCGATCATCCGCGACGAGAGTCTTCGACTTGAGCTTGTCGAACGTGGTCTGAGCAATGTGAAACGGTTCGACCCGGCTACCGTCGCTGCGAACTATGCCGAACTTTACGAGGAGATGGTGCATTCATAGATAGATGTTTTCCTACAAACTTGATTCCATATTGAGACTCGAGCTTCCCGATCTCCGGGACGCCAAGGAAGCGACCGTAGTCGTCCGTCGAAACCTAAGTCACCTAAGACCGTGGATGCCGTGGGCAGTCGAGGAATATTCTGAGGACCATGCGAAGGATTGGATCCGTCGTACTCTGGAGACATTCGCGAACGACGGCAGCTTTAGTGCGTTGATAATCCTTAACGACAAGATCATCGGCTCGATCGGGTTTCATGATCTGGATCGTCCGAACCGTCATGCGTCGATCGGTTATTGGATCGACAAGAAGCAGGAGGGCAAGGGGATCATTAGTCGATGTTGTCGGGTGCTTATCGACTATTTGTTCGATACAATGGAACTTAATCGCCTGCAGATTAATTGCAACGTAGAGAATGTCAGGAGTCGAGCGATACCCGAACGACTCGGATTCAAACTCGAAGGCATGCTTCGGCAGGTGGAATTCGTTGACGGCAAGTTCCGCGACTGGGCAGTGTACGGACTCGTGCGAGACGAATGGAGTCCGTTAATTGATAATTGATCCCGCTTGGCTAATGGCTAACTGCCAATAGCTAGGAGCTAATAGTAAACCTGATTTCGTGCCGTCAATTCTCAGCGGTCAAATGTCATTATGATCATCGTTATAATCGGCGCCCAGTGGGGCGACGAAGGAAAGGGAAAGGTCGTCGACTTGCTCGCCGACCGTTTTGATGTGGTCGCTCGTTACCAGGGCGGGCATAACGCCGGTCACAGCGTGTACGTCGGAGACCGTGCGTTTGTGCTGAGATTACTGCCGTCCGGGATCATTCATCCGGACTCGACGTGCGTTCTGGGTAACGGTATGGTCATCGACCCGAAGGCGTTCTTCGAGGAGGTCGACCAGATGATCGAGCAGGGAATTTCCATCACGCCCGAACGTCTGAAAGTATCTTCGCGTGCGCATCTCATCATGCCGTATCACCGTGCACTCGATCACACATCGGAAGAACGACTCGGCAACGAGAAGATCGGCACCACGCTTCGCGGAATCGGTCCGGCGTATGAAGACAAAGCGGGTCGGCGCGGAATCCGTGTTGCGGATGCGTTGTCGCCCGATGTTCTCCGGATGCGTATCGAACGCAATCTTGAAGAAGCGAATCGCATCATCGTTCTTTTCGGACAGCAGCCTCTGCGTGCGGATGATATCTACAACGAGATCCAACCGCTCGTCGAGCGTCTCCGACCATTTGTCTGCGAGACATCACACTTCCTTGCCGAAGCGCGGAAGCAAAAGAAAAAGATCCTTCTCGAAGGAGCACAGGCGACCCTTCTTGACGTCGATCACGGAACATATCCGTACGTGACGTCATCAAATCCGACCGCCGGCGGTGCGTCGGTCGGAGCGGGAATCCCACCGCATCATCTGACCGGTGTCCTCGGTATTGTCCGCACCTATGCAACGCGTGTTGGTGAAGGCCCGTTTCCAACCGAGATGCTGGACGCAGAAGAGGACATGGCGAACCTAATTCGCGAGCGCGGAAATGAGTATGGTTCGGTCACCCGACGCCCACGCCGCTGCGGCTGGTTCGACGCCGTCGCAACGCGCTACGCGGCAGAGCTGAACGGATTCGACTCGATCGCACTCACGAAGCTCGACGTTCTGGACACTCTCGACGAGATCAAGGTTTGCGTCGGATATGAGGTCGACGGCAAACGTATCGACACTTTTCCAGCGGTATCGCACGATCTGCGAATGATCAAGGCAGTTTACGAAACGCTGCCGGGTTGGCAGAGCGACACGGTCGGGACGACCGAGTTCGACAAGTTGCCGGAAAACGCGCGCCGGTATGTGAATTTTTTGTCCGAGCAGGTCGGTGTCGAGATCGGGTTGATCTCTACGGGCCCGGAGCGTGCTCAGACGATCATCTTGCAGGACTCGGTGATGGACGGATGGTTTAAGTAAACGAGCGTAGGACAGGCATTCCTGCCTGTCCTCGTTTATGGTTCGGAATCTTATTGCAGTTTGAGGTGGTTGGCGAGGACAGGCTGGCCTATCCTACGCGTGTGGTCAGTGTCGAGATCTAACGGCAACTCGGTTGCGTTAACGAGATCGACCGTAACCGGCGAAATTTCCGATTTCATGCATGACGTGATGATCATTGAATTCGATCCGAAGTACGCACGCCAGTTCGCGGACTTGAATTATCATTGGATCGCCGAGACGTATGGTATCGAGGAGCACGATCACGACATCCTCGACCATCCGCAGGAAGCTGTCATCGACGCCGGCGGTCAGATATTTTTCGCGATCGACGGTGACGAGGTTGCGGGGACAGTGGCGATGATCCCGTTTGGTGACGACTCCTACGAGTTGACGAAGATGGCGGTCGATCCAAAGTTTCGAGGACGTGGGATCGGCGACAGGTTAATGCAGGCATGTATCGACTTCACGCGTGAACGCGGGCGCAAGAGCGTTATTCTTGAGTCGAACACAAAGCAGGTTGCGGCGATAAAGCTCTATCGCAAAGTTGGGTTCCTCGAGACGCCGCTCGATCCGAATTCGCAATACGTTCGTGCGAATATTCGAATGGAGTTGCTGGTTGGTTAAGCACCGAACTTGCCATCGACTTTTTCAGATTGTAGAATCTTGAATTCGGTTAGCGACAGCTAACCGCGTGGTCCGATAGCTCAGTCGGTAGAGCAAATGGCTTTTAACCATTGGGTCCCAGGTTCGAGTCCTGGTCGGATCACCAGTCATTAAAGGGCTCGTCGTTTCGTTGGAAAGGACGAGCCTTTTCTGTTTTCAACGAACACGGCAAACATCCTCGGAATTACAAGTTGGGTCACTGGCCTGAAACTCTCAAACACATTCATCGCTAGCCCCGGCCCCGACTATTCAAACGCCGACGTCAAAGAAAAAGTGCTTGCTTTTTCGAGCCGCCGCTGGCAGGATAAAGGCGTTCATTACAGTTAATTAAAGGCTACTTATCCAACAACGTCTTCCCCGACCGATGGCTGAAGTTTTGCTGTTTCGCTCTATCAAGAAGAGCGGGAGCACGAACGGAAGCCGGCTTGTAAGCAAAACATTAGGAGGGAAAGATGAACAATAGATCCGGCGGATGGCGCAACGTCATCACTTTAATTATTTGCACTGTCGTATTCACGGGAATGATCAGTGCACAAACAAAACTCGGTGCGGACATAGTCGAGCGTCCACCGCATCCTTCCTCCGTCGTCGGAAGAACCTCCACTCTTGCATTTCCTGGTTTGACCGAATTGCCCAGTAACTTACTTCCTGCGTGGAACACAGCAACAGTGTACCCAACGACAATTGTCCGCTACGCATTTGCGGATAATGGTGAGGATTTTTATCTCATTGGTGGCGTCAGCAACGGAACGAGGGTTGTTAACGTTAACCGTTACAATACTGCAAGCGGCGTCTGGACGCCGTTAGCCCCGCTTCCGGCAGCCAGCGAAGCGCCATGTGCCGCGCTATTTAACGGGAAGATCTATTCGGCGCAGGGCGACACCGGTAACAACTTCTATATTTACGATATTACCCTCAACAGCTGGTCAACCGGACCGGTTGTCCCTGTACTCACGAACCGATACGGCTGCGCGGCAGGAGCGGCGGCCGGCAAGGTCTATATCGTCGGGGGATCAACAACCGTTAGTAACTCAGTTCAGGTCTACGATATTGGAACCAATACATGGTCGACCGGAAACGCCGCTCCGAGTGGATTTATTCTGGCCGGTTATACAACCATTGGATCGTTTCTTTATGTTGTCGGGGGCTTTACGGGAGCTGGTGGGGTAAATTTGACGACGACTAACGCCCTAAACATGACTACCGGCGCATGGGAGTCGGGGCCGACATTTACGCCCGCACGCGCGGATTTCGCGTTGGCAAACCTTGGCAATCGGCTCTACGCGATCGGCGGCGATGTGAACGGGGGAACATTCTTTGAGTCAACTACCGCTGTTGATGTGTTGTCGGGAGGCAGCTGGACGGCTTCGCCCGATCCCCTTCCTACCGCTCGGCAAGGCAACAACGCCGGGTTCAATAGTATCGGAGTACTTGGCGGAGAGATCTGGTCAACAGGTGGAATCATCGGGCAGACTTTCACTTTTCTTAATGAACATCTCAACCGGGCGAATGCTCCGACCGCCGCCGGCGTCTCAGTCTCAGGTCGGGTTGTGTCGGCAAACGGCCTGCCGATCTCGCGAGCGTTAGTTACTCGTGTTGGATCGAACGGTGTCGTCAGCTCGACCCGCACCAGCAGCTTTGGATACTTTGCTTTTCACGACGTGCCCGCTGGTCAAACATACATCTTCGATGTTTCGGCAAAGGGTTACAGCTTTGTGCCCCGAGCGGTGATGATCGTAGAGAGTATTGCCGACATCGACTTTATCGGGCAGTAACTTTTCCCGCTGCACCGATTCGAAATCCATGATTAGAAAAGGCGAGTCATACCCTGATTCGCCTTTCGTTATGACTTAGTGAAAGTTCTATAACGCGGAGGGAACGCCGTGTGAAACGTACCTTCTCAAACTCAATCCCGCTTGGTTTCCACCAATTCACACCCAACTATTTGGCGGGTCGTAACCAAAATAGACTTAACTCTTCCTACTATCATATATTTACGTATTCGCGACGATGCCTCGGACTCTGACCGCATTGAATCGAGTGCAGGTATCGCTATAACCTAGGCAAACGTGAAATTTCTTGGACTGGACATCGGGACCGGCGGTTCGAGGGCGGTCGTCATCGACGAGCACGGTCAGGTTCTCTCATCATCGACAGTGGAGCACGAAGCGTTCGCGTCTCCGAAGATCGGTTGGGCGGAGCAATCTCCTGACGATTGGTGGCGAGCGTCGTGCGAAGCGATCCGTGCGGCTCTGCTATCCGCGACAGTCGATTCCTCTGACATCGGAGCGGTAAGTTTTTCGGGACAGATGCACGGGTCGGTTCTTCTCGACGAAAAGGACCGGGTTCTCCGTCCCGCGCTGCTGTGGTGCGATCAACGCACGGCCGAACAGGTTGCCGAGATTACCCAGACCGTCGGCGCGACCCGACTGATCGAACTCGTCTGCAACCCCTCCGTCACCGGCTTCACGCTTCCAAAACTTCTCTGGGTTCGAAAATACGAACCCCCGATCTGGGATCGTGTACGGTCGGTTCTTCTTCCAAAAGATTACATCCGACTGAGACTCACCGGCGATAAGGCGAGCGATGTCGCCGATTCGTCGGGCACGCTTTACTTCGACGTTCGCGCGCGTAAATGGTCGGGCGAGATTCTCGAACACTTTGAGATCGATGAAAGGCTCCTGCCGAAAGTTTACGAATCTACGGAAGTGACGGGAACCGTTTCGCAACAGGGAGCCGACGCTACCGGTCTGAAAGCGGGAACCCCAGTCGTCGCCGGAGCCGGTGACAATGCCGCTGGTGCGATCGGAGCAGGGATAGTGAGTCCAGGGAGCGTCGGGGTGACGATCGGAACTTCTGGGGTTGTGTTTGTCGTAACGGCTCAACCGACGCTCGATCTGAAAGGTCGCGTGCATTCTCTTTGTCACGCCGTTCCGGGACGTTGGCACATGACCGGTGTCACGCTCGCTGCGGGACAGAGTTTAAAATGGTTTCGTGAGCAGTTGGGGAATGGAGCAAGTTACGACGAACTCACTAATGAGGCTGCGAACATTCCGAGCGGATCAGACGGCGCCGTATGGCTTCCATATCTAATGGGCGAGCGGACGCCGCATCTCGACCCCAACGCTCGAGCGGCGTTTGTCGGGCTTACCGCGAGTCATACGCGCGCGCATCTCACGCGTGCGGTGATGGAAGGCGTCGCGTTTTCGTTACGCGAGGCGATCGATATCTTTCGCGAGCTCGGAGCACCGATCGATGAGATCCGTCTTGGCGGCGGCGGTGCGCGATCCGAACTTTGGCGTCAGATCCAGGCGGATGTTTACGGTCAAACCGTCGCGACGATCGCCGCTGACGAAGGAGCCGCGTTTGGTGCGGCGATCCTTGCCGGCGTCGGCGTGGGCGCTTGGGAGAGTGTCGACGCGGCGTGTGCGGCTACAATAAGGATCGACGGGGAAATAAAACCGAATCCGGCTTCGACCGACACGCTGGAGAAAAACTACAAGGCGTACAAGATGCTTCACGAGGCGCTCGCGCCGCCGATGGAAGCAATACGAGGACAAGATCATGAGCAACAACTTCGAACCGTAACCGGAGCATAAATTTACGTTTGGACTTTGGACCGTCGGCAACCGAGGTCGCGATCCTTTTGGCGAC
>DATEOJ010000499.1:0-5461 GCA_035274235.1 Pyrinomonadaceae bacterium | reverse complement strand
CAAACGTGACGACGGTGTCGATCTCTCATTTACGCTCTACCTCCCGCCGGGCTACAAAGAGGGAACTCGCCTGCCGACGGTCGTCTGGGCATATCCGCTCGAATTTACGAATGCGGCAACAGCCGGACAGGTATCAGGTTCCACTAACCGATTCACGCAGATCGGTGGAATATCGCACCTGTTCTTCCTGCTGCAGGGTTACGCAGTCCTCGACGATGCGACGATGCCAGTAGTCGGCAAACCTGAGACGGTCAACGACACGTTTGTGCAACAGATCGTCTCGTCAGCGAAAGCGGCGATCGACAAAGGTGTCGAGATCGGGGTCGTCGATCCGGAGCGTGTCGGCGTAGGCGGACACAGCTACGGTGCGTTCATGACAGCAAACTTGCTGGCTCACTCGGATATGTTCCGGTCAGGCATCGCGCGAAGCGGAGCGTACAACCGAACACTTACGCCGTTTGGCTTCCAGGGCGAACGTCGTTCGTTCTGGGAAGCGACCAAGCTGTACACGGATGTGTCTCCGTTCTTTTACGCCAACAAGATCAATGAACCGATCCTGTTGATGCACGGCGAAGCTGATAACAACCAGGGTACGTACCCGATCCAGTCGGAACGACTCTATGCCGCGATCAGTGGTAATGGTGGAAAGGCCCGGCTGGTGATGCTTCCTTTGGAGTCGCACGGATATTCCGCGAAGGAGTCCGTCGAACACACACTGTACGAGATGATCCAGTGGTTCGATAAGTACGTGAAGAACGCGAAACCCCGCACGACACAAACGGCGGCGCAGTAAGCTAAAAGAGGCTGTCGAAAACGACAGCCTCTTTTTTGAAGGTTAGTCAGGCGACGGTTGCTGTTTTCTTCAGTGGATAGTTTTAAGTGAGAAGTGACAAGTGCCGAGCGAAGCTCATGTAACTATCCACTTGTCACTTAAAACTATCCACTGAAGAAAACTGCTCTCAAGTCAACCGCGGCATTACTGCACATTCGAAAACTCTATCAGCTCGCCGCCAGCATCGTAGGGCATCGCCCGTGCCGTTTTGTTACGACTCATGAGAAACGATTCCGCGTGGACGGCATTCAAAGGCGGCGAGAAGAGGAACCCCTGACCGAGACTGCAGTTGAGTCCGCGTAGCAGAGAAAGCTGTTGCGAGGTCTCGATTCCTTCCGCGACAACCTCCATTCGCAGGTTTTTTCCGAGCAGCAATATCGTCCGGACGATCGCCTCGCTCTTCGCATCACGGTCCATCGTGTCGACGAACGAACGATCGATCTTCAAACGCTCAAACGGGAACTGGTGGAGATAGCTCAAGCTCGAGTATCCGGTGCCGAAATCGTCCATCGACAGTGAAAGACCCAGGGCCTTCATCTCTGAGAGTACCGCCAGAGCCGTTTCGCTTCGCTCGATAACCGTGCTTTCGGTTACTTCGAGTTTTAAGTGACGCGGGTTTAGACCCGTGTTCCGCAAAGCATCTTCGATCTGCCCGCGCAATGCCGGATGCATCAACTGTTTCCCCGATAGATTCACGCTAACCGATAGTTTTTCGTAACCCGGCAGAGTCTTCTGCCAGTGTCTGATCTGGCGACACGATTCTTCGAGGATCCATTGCCCGACAGGGATGATGAGTCCTGATTCCTCGGCGACCGAGATGAACTCGTTCGGAGCGATGTAACCGTGGGTCGGATGGTTCCATCGGATCAGCGCCTCGAACTCCATCGGACGATCGTCTTCGAGATTCATGATCGGCTGGTAAAAGACCTCAAACTCCTGGCGAGTTATCGCGCGTCGGAGATCGGTCTCGACCTGCAGCAGGTTCATGTTCGCGGCGTGCATCTCACGGTCGAACACCTCGCAGCGCGCCTTTCCTGATTCTTTCGCGCGGTACATTGCCGTATCCGCGTCGCGCAGAAAATCTTCGGGGTCACGGTCGAGCTCATCGGACACCATGATGCCGATACTCGCCGATGTGAACACTTCGTAGTTGCCAAACTTGAACGGTGCCGAGAGCTTCCGCTGCAGACGCTCTGCGACCATCGTCGCGTCTTTGGGATCGATGACCTTGTTCAGCAGAACTGTGAACTCATCTCCGCCGAATCGAGCGACGATATCTCGCGGCCGGACACAAGTCATCAAACGTTTTGCGATACCGATCAGTAACTTGTCGCCGACGACATGTCCGAGGCTATCGTTGATGATCTTGAATCGATCGAGATCAAGGAAGAGAACTGCGAACTTGAAGTTCGGATCGTCCTTCGCGTTCTGGACGGCACCCTGCAGGTGTCGCATAAACTCGGTTCGGTTAGGAAGATCGGTGAGTGAATCGTGACGAGCGTTGTGAAGGAGTTGCTCCTCGGCCTGGCGACGCGATGTAATGTCGCGCCCGATTCCCTGAACCCCGACCGGCCGTCCGTCCTGGACAATAAGCCGCGTGCTCAACTCGAGCATGACGCGGTTACCATCCTTGGCGATGATCTCCAGTTCGTATGACGTGGGAAGTTCGCCCTCGAGTTTTCGCTTTGTCATCTGCTGGGCATACTCGAGGTATTCCGGTGCGACGACTTCCGCGAGCGAGATCTCCAACGCTTCCTCACGCGTGTAGCCCGTTATCAATTCGCCGGCACGATTCAGCGAGGTGAACTGTCCTCGTAGGTCATGCGTGTATATCAGGTCGTTCGCATTCTCGAAGAGTTCGCGAAACCTGGATTCGCTTTGCTTCAGCGCTTCTTCGGACCGTTTTCGTTCAGTGATGTCGCGGATGACGCTGGTGAAGAAACGGCGTCCGTCCTTGTCGTACTCCGCGAATGATAATTCGAGTTCGATCTCGTGTCCGGCTCGATGCAGACCGGGAAGCTCGACGGCCTTCCATGGAACGTTTCGTTTGGAAGAGCGAAGATAACGTTTTAGCCCTACGGGGTTGCGGTTCCTGAGCCGTTCCGGGATCAGCATCGTCAACTCTTTTCCGAGCATTGCATCCGAGGAATAACCAAATATCTTTTCGGTTCCGGCGTTAACGAAAGAGATGATCCCGTCCTCGTCGATCGTGATTATTGCGTCCGACGCGGTCTCGGCGAGCGTACGGAACTTCGCTTCGCTCTCTAGTAGAGCTCGTTCGGCCTGCTTACGCTCTGTCACATCGCGGGCGATGCCCTGAACGCCGACCGGGATACCATCCTTTCGCATCACCGTGCTGTTGATCTCAAGCGTCAGCCGTCGATCGTCTTTGGTGAAACAGTCCATCTCATAGCTGGTCTGTTCCTCGCAACCGTCGATCTTCTTCCTCAAATGCTCCTTTGCTCGTTCCAGATGTTCGGGTGCGGCGATCTCATTGAGGTTCATCTTCAGGGCCTCCTCTCGAGGAAATCCGAAGACGCGTTCCGCGGCTTTGTTGACCGAGACATAGTTGCCGCTGAGATCGTGGACGTAGATTATGTCGTTCGCATTCTCGAACAAGTTTCTGTAACGCGCCTCGCTCTCTTCAAGATCTTCAACCGCACGCTTCCGTTCTGTGATGTCCTGCCACATCACCATGCCTTGAAAGATCTCATTCTTCTCGTCGCGAACTGGAAGTAGATTGAGGTGGAGCCAACGCTCCTGATACATAACTTCGAAACTTATATGCTCGCCCTTCAAAGCACGACGATAGAGAACTGCCCACTCGTTGGCGAGCTCTTCCGGGAACACCTCCCATATCGTCCTGTTCTCAAACATCGACTGTGAGTACTCGTGCAGGTGAAGTTGCTCGCCATCGGCGAGCGTATATCTGAGATCGGCGTCGAACAACAAGACCGCGGTTGCGGGAATATTCTTAGCGAGCGTCCGGTAAAGTTTCTCGCGTTTCTGGACCTCTTGCTCCGCCAGTTTGTTTAGCGTGATGTCTGCGATCACACCCTGACGATGGATCACCTTACCCTCGGGATCCCTGATGAGACAGCCACGGTCGCGCACCCACATCACGGCACCGTCGGCGCAAACGACCCGATACTCGTACTGTATCGGTTTACCCGTGTTAGTCGAGTCGACCGTTTCGGCGAACACTCGTTGACGATCGCCCTCATGAATCACCCTGACCCAGATGTCAGGATCGTTGAGCCATGACTCAAGCGGGTATCCAAATAACTGGAAGCCCGGGCTGACGTAGATCGGGGTATACGGTGGCTCAGGTTCCACCGCATAGAACAACACCGGAAGGTTCTCGATAAAACTTTGGTACTTCTCATCCGTTTCGGCGGCGTCGTGAGCGGCGGCCGAAGGGGAAAGTTTTCTCTTGGTCCGTGTTCTGTCCTTCGAGGGAGAGTCTTTTCTCGAGTGATCTTTACGAGGCATACGGAAGGGCACAGATCGGCGCAATGACGTATTGTGTCACCCGACACGTAACGAAATTTGCAAACTTTCGTCCAAAAACTGTCGAAGGCAACCGACGTGCGTATGTTTAAGTTTTGGTAGAACAACTACTTGCGGGACCAGCCGGGGGCAAATAGCTACCGGGATGGAAAGCAATGAGCGTTCCACGAAACGAGGTATCTTTTCCGGACGTTGAATTTAGCTTCTGAGATGAGGCGGCATCGCGTCGCGTGCTCCGCCGGCCGGATTTCGCGGTCGAATACCTGCAGAGATCGCTTCACGCGCATTGAGCGCGTCGAGGGGACGGAAGAAGTAATAGCCCTGCCCGCGGCTGCAACCGAGGCGGCGCAGTAATTGGAACTGCTCGATCGTCTCAACGCCTTCCGCGACAACGTCAACCCCTAGGTTCTGCGCGAGTGCGAGAACCGTCTTAACTATCTCCAGCGATTTTGTGTTGTCAGTCAGCGTTGCGATGAACGACTTGTCGATCTTGAGACGCGAGAACGGGAACCGGTGCAGGTAACTGAGCGATGAGTAGCCGGTACCGAAATCGTCGCTGGCGATCAGCACACCTGACTTCGTAACCGCTGACAGAACGCTTAACGCATGCTCGGCGTCCTCCATGACCTCGGACTCCGTCACCTCGAGTTTCAAACTGCCGGGCTCGAGTTCGGTCTCGGCAAGGATGCTGCTTACTTGAGCGGCCAACGCCGGATGAGCAAGCTGTTTGGCTGACAGATTGACGCTAACCGACAGAGGGAAGTTGACCTCGCGACGCCACTCGGAGATCTGACGACATGCTTTTTCCAGAATCCAGCAACCGATCGGAACTATCAGACCTGTCTCTTCAGCGACATCGATAAAGCTGATCGGCGTCAGGAGACCGCGGGCCGGATGATGCCAACGAACCAGCGCCTCGAATTCTCGGACGGAGCCCGTCTCAAGTTCGACAATGGGTTGATAGAAGACCTCCAACTCGTTTCGCTCGATCGCGTGACGAAGGTCGATCTCGAGTTGGTGCGACGTCATCTTGTCTGCGTGGATCGCGGTATCGAAGATCTTGTAGCGAGCCTTGCCCGCTTCCTTCGCTCGATACATCGCGACGTCGGCGTCGCGGAG
>DATEOJ010000498.1:0-2675 GCA_035274235.1 Pyrinomonadaceae bacterium | reverse complement strand
AAACATCTTCCGCCGGGGCGGACGCACCGAAGCGATCGACGCAGAGCGTGTCTCCGCCATCGCCGACATACTTCGCCCAGCCCATCGAGACGCCGGCTTCGACGGCGAGACGTGCTTTCACCTTCGCGGGCAGCACTGACTCTTTGTACTTCGCCGGCTGAGCGTCGAAGAATTCCCAGCACGGCATCGAGACAACCCGCGTCGGAGTTCCCGATGCATTTAGCTTCTCGCGTGCACCCATCGCGAGACCGACCTCGGAACCGGTGGCGATAAGGATCAATTTTGGCGCGACAGTCTTGCCTGACTTCGACTCAGCTTCTGCGAGAACATATCCACCTTTATGAAGACCGTTCGCACTCGCAAATTTCTTGCGGTCGATCAAGGCCACCTTTTGTCGCGAAAGCGCGAACGCCGTCGGAGCATCGGTGCGGAGCAGCGCCGCGCGCCAGGCCTCGCGAACTTCATCCGCATCGCACGGACGAATCAGCGCCAGCCCAGGGATCGCACGCAACGCAGCGAGATGCTCGACCGACTGATGCGTCGGACCGTCCTCGCCAAGCCCGATCGAGTCGTGCGTAAAGACGAACACGACCTGGATCTGCGACAACGCCGCGAGACGGATCGCCGGACGCATGTAGTCGGAGAACGTCTGGAACGTACCGCCAAATGGGATCACGCTGCCATACAACGCCATGCCGTTCATAGTGGAGCCCATCGCGTGTTCGCGAATCCCAAAATGGATGTTGCGGTTCGCGTATCGCCCGAACTGAAAGTTAGCCGACGACTTGATGAAGGTATTATTGGACGGCGTGAGGTCACCCGAACCGCCGATCATCTGCGGGATGACATCCGCGATCGCGTTGATCACATCGCCGCTATAAGCACGCGTCGCTTTGGCTTCGACACCATCAAAATTCGGCAACGACTTCTCCCAACCTTCGGGCAACCGACCCGATCGCGTTTCCTTCAACGTCTTGCCGAGTCCGGGAAACTCCTTTGCGTATGCCTTCACCTGTGCTTCCCAATCCTTCTCGAGTTGTGCACCGCGTTTCACCGCGGAGCGGAAGTGCGAGAGAACTTCTTTCGGGATAAAGAAACTCTTGTTCTCGGGCCAGCCGAGATTCCGTTTGGTCTCCTTTACCGCCTCTTCGCCCGGCGCGTCCGAGTGAGCTTTGTTCGTTCCCTGTTTCGGCATACCGAAACCGATGATCGTCTTCACACGGATCAGTTTCGGTTTGTCCTTGATCGTCTGTGCGACACGGATCGCATTCTCGATCGCGTCGAGATCGTTACCGTCCTCGACAACCGAAACTTCCCAACCGCAGGACTCGAAACGCTCGGTCACGTCCTCAGAGAATGCCAACGACGTCGGACCGTCAATAGTCACCTGATTGTCGTCGTAGAGATATATCAGGTTCGCGAGCTTCAGGTGCCCGGCGAGCGACGCGGATTCGTAACTCACGCCTTCCATCAGATCGCCGTCCGAACAGATGCAATAGATGTAATGATCGATGACCTCGTTACCCGGCCGATTGAACTTCGCCGTCAGATGCGCGTTCGCGATGCCCATCCCGACGCCATTCGCGAAACCCTGACCGAGCGGACCGGTCGTGATCTCGACGCCCGGTGTGAGAATGTTCTCGGGGTGCCCCGGCGTCTTCGAATGAAGCTGACGGAAATTCTTCAGCTCATCAAGTGACAGGTTGTAGCCCGTGAGATGAAGCAACGAGTAGATCAACATCGACCCGTGACCCGCGCTCAACAGAAATCGATCGCGGTTGAACCACTTCGGATTCTTCGGGTTGTGCCGAAGAAACTTCGTCCATAAAACATAAGCCGCCGGAGCCATCCCCAGCGGCAGTCCCGGATGACCCGAGTTCGCTTTCTGTACTGCGTCCAGCGAGAGTGTTCGGATCGTGTTGATGCTAAGTGTGTCGATGTCGGTGGTTTTCACGAGTTGAGTTGCGGTTGTCATTAGAAGATGTTGTTGTTAAGAGTCTAGTCCGTCAGCTCCTGCACATTTTCGTCCTCGTACTTTTCAACGAGCACGCCGACAACCTCCATCAGCGAAGCGAGAGGATGCGACTCGTCCTCACCTACTTCATCGACAAGGTCGTCAAGCAAAGCGACGAGTTTCTCATACTCGGTCTCGTTGTGCGGCACATAGAGTGTGCCGGACAGCGGCTGCCAGCTGTTGAGTGTCTGGTTGATGTCCAGGTTCTGCATTCCTAGCTTTTCCAGTTGCCGAGGTCGTATTCGCTATGGGTAAGCACGGCGCGGACGTAAATCTTTCTGCGATTATAGTGGATTGCCGCGATTAGCCGAAACTTGTTGCCCGAGATATTGAAGACTCCTGTCGCCAAAGGCGACGAATATCAAAGCCTAGGGTGAAGGCCGAAGGCCGGAACCCTAGGTTGCGTCAATACACAGATCTGCGCTCCCTGAAGGGGAGCAACCTGTTCGTCGCCTTCAGCGACGATTAGCGGGCTGACTTTGCACCTAGGGTTCACTCGCTTTGCTCGTTCACCCTTGGCTTTAATGTGTGTCGCCTTTGGCGACAAGAACTGCGATCGCGTTACGACGCTTGCAGTTCTCGGTAAACCTCTTGATGGCGTTTCCTTGCCTTACGGTATGCCTTGTTTCGTACCGAGCTTGGTGTCACTGTCGTTGCCGTA
>DATEOJ010000497.1:0-4303 GCA_035274235.1 Pyrinomonadaceae bacterium | reverse complement strand
CTATAGATCTCGAAACCGAAGGGAAGATCGAGAACGTCGGTCAGCGTGTGCGTCTCGGCGAGCGGAATGTTGACCGGCTCCTGCTTTTGAAAGATGCAGCCCTTCATGCAGTCGTTACAGATTCGATGACCGGTGCCGGCGCACATCGGGTTATCGATCGTCACGAGTGCGAGCGAGCCGATCGGATCGCCCTGCTTCTTAAGCATGTGCATCTCCGATATCTTCTCGTCGAGCGGACAGCCCTCACTCTTGATCCCGAGCGGATTTCGTTTTACCGAACCATCTTTTTCGTGAAGGCCGGTCGAGCACGCATCTTTGTCGCGCTCGTGGCAGATCATGCAGTAGTCGATTTCGTAAAGCGAGTCGCGCATCGTTCCGCGATCATCCGTTAGTTTGAAACCGTCACGACGACGCAGCTCCGCGTCGAGACCACGCATGATGTTCTGGTTCTTCGAAACGGGGTGGATCAGGTGGACGAGGTTCTGATAATCCAACGCGTGCGGAACCTTGAATGCTTTCCAACGCTTTTCCTTTTTGTAGAACTCGGCTGCCGACCATGCTTCGAGGATCTTCAGCGCGGCTTTTACCTGCGCCAGGTCGCCGGTCGCATCGACCTCGACAACAAACTGCGAAAGGACCGTCCCATACGCCTTGTCCTTTAGCTTGTCGTAAGTCTGTTTCAGTTTCGCAAGCGTGTCGGACTGCTCCCCCGACAACTCGCTTTCCTTCGTAAGCACTTCCTCGACATCGAGCAGACCCGCGGTTATCTGTGCGATCGCCAGCTCGTCGTCCCAGACAAGCGTGTCGCTAAAACCGCAGTTCCGAAGTTCATTGATCGCCTGCGTAAGTGCAACGTGATCTAACGCTGTCAGTTTGTCCGGTGTATATGCCTTTGCGGCGCGACGTTGGACAAAGAACTTGTACTTCCAGATCGGGTTCTGACGAAGGATCTCTTTCTCGATCTCTGCCCTCTCAGCGGTGATGCCAAACATCCGGGCGACGAAGTCCGACAAGAACGGTGCGGCATCGGTCAGTATCTTTGAAGCTGCCCGCTTCTCGAGCCCTCGCCCTTCGGCGTCGATATATTTCCGGAGTGCGTCATGAAGCACGGGCTCCTTCTCGGCTACCTCGGCATAGAAGGCCTCTGCCAGGTCGGCCAGGCGAGCCGGATCATAGAGATCGCGGTACTCAAAACCCGGAATCCCGAGCTGAAAGCCCGGCTGCCCACTGAAATGTCCGTTTTCGGAAACTGAACTCATACTCAAACTACTAGGTGTAAAAATCGGTCAATTTGCAAACCAGCAGTATAGCACTCGGCTTCCGAGCCAAACAAAAGCGTCGCCACACAGCTTTTATGCAGAAACCCGCAAAGAAATGTCTTCTAAACGACAGTTAACCAACGACAATCACGGCAACGCGCCGCCGCTGTAAAACCTCTAAAAATCTCGTGTCAATTGGTATTTAATGTGTTATAAACCAAGTTTGCGTCGTTCGTAACCGGGCATTGCCCCACCGTAGTAGTAATCTAGACGTATGGAACAAGATCAGAGGCTAACCCCCCTGCCGAAATCGCTCGACCTTCGCGCGCCGAAGTCGGACTATCCCGCGGGATATGTGGGATTCTACGATGACGAGGTCAACGAAGGACGACGCTCCCTGCAGCAGTACTTTGGGGTCGTTAAGAAACGGCTTCCGATCATCCTCGCCTTGACAACAATCGCGACGGCGGCCGTCGCGTTTTACATGTACAAGCAGCCGTCGCAATACCAGGCGACGACGGAGATGGTGATCGAGCCTCGGAGGCCTAAGGTCCAGTCGAAGGACGCCATCAACATCAACTTCGGCAACGACGCGAATTACTACAACACCCAACTGGAGTTACTTCAGAACGCCGACCTTATGAAAAAGGTCGTCATCAAGCTTGGTCTCTACAAACAGACGGACCTTCTTGGCACCGAGGAACGCGGGCTTCTGTCGGGTCTGCGTTCGGTTTTCTCAAGCAAGACTGAAACGGCCGCAGACAATTCTCTGCAGGTCGTGTCGGACGTCCCGGCGAACGGTGATCCTCAAACGCTCCAACTCTCGAAGGAGGAGAGGGACCGAGTCGACGCCTACGCCGGGTTTCTCGCAGGAAAATTGGCGGTCAACCAAAAGGAACGGACCAACCTTGTTACCGTCAGCGTGACGACTCCGAAACCGGAGTTGTCTGCCGCTGTTGCGGACAAGGTCGCGGAAGTGTTCATCGAAGAGGATGTCCAGCGCGAGACTCAGGGCGCACGTCAGTCCTACAACGATCTTTCGAAGTCGATCGACGACCTCGGCAGGACCATCGCTGAACAAGAAGCCGCGTTGATCAACTACATGCGTGATAGCGGTCTGCCGCTGGCTCAGGGAGGCGAGGAGCTTGCGTCGAGCCGTCTTCAGGGTTTGAGCGAGACTTGGATGAAGTCGCTCGAAAATCGTCGTCAACTCGAAGCTCGCTATAACGCCGCCGTCCAGGCAGGAAGCCGTGGTCAGGGTTCGAACATTCCGGACTTATACGACAACAAGATCTATCAAGACACGATCCGCTTGAACACCGAGCGTCGAGCGAAACTGCAGGACGATATTCGAGGTCTCGATAAAGAGATCGAGGATTTGGAAGCGAAACGTCAGGCCGCTAATACGAAGTGGACACCGGAGCACCCGGAGATGAAGATCCTCATCGCGACCATCGACGAGAAAAAGGCGTCGCGCTCACGGAAAGAGAAAGAAACCTCCGACCTTATCGATCGCGACCAGAAGAAGATCGAGAGAGATGCAGTATCAGGCGCTCTTACGTCGTTAAGAAGTCAGGTTGACGCCGCTCGTCATGGAGAGCAACAGTCGCAGGCGGCCTACGAAAAGGAAGCCGCGAGTGCGAACCTGCAGGGTCAGTCGGCGTTGGAGTTGAAGCGACTTAAGGACGCCCTTGATACCAATCGCAATCTGCTCAATACCTATACGCAGCGCCAAAAAGAGCAGGAGTTGGCCATTGCCGGCAGCCGTCCGGAGAACATCAAGATCGCCGCAAACGCGGTGGCTCCGGGAGGACCCATCGGACCGCAACGTACTCGTAATATTCTCGTCGCGTTCCTCGTGTCGTTCGCCGTTGGTATTGGCCTCGCGTTCTTACTGGATTACCTCGACGACTCGGTCAAGACATCCGACGACATCGGGCGTCACCTTGGATTACCGACCCTGGCGATGATCCCGCATCACTTTGGTTCGGAGAAGCGTCGTCTCAAGCTCGCCGCTGCAAATGGAAACGGAAACGCAAACGGGAACGGATCTTTGGTTCCAACATCGACCGGTCTGATTACGCTCGAAGAGCGGCGATCGCCGATGGCGGAGGCCTATCGTCACCTGCGAACGTCACTTCTATTTTCGTCCGCCGGCAAACCGCCGCAGTCGATCCTTGTGACGTCGTCGCAGCCTTCGGAAGGTAAGACTACGACCGCGATCAACACTGCCGTCACGCTCGCTCAGGCCGATGCTGACGTCGTGATCGTCGATTGCGACTTGCGTCGTCCGAGACTCCACAGCTATTTCGAGCTTGAAAATACTCAGGGTCTTACGAACTATCTCTCCGGCGAAAGGAATACTGAGTTCCTTATCAAGCAGTGTAAAGACCTTCCGCGTTTGAAAGTCATCACGAGCGGACCCATCCCGCCCAACCCGGCCGAGCTGCTCAGTTCGAACGAGATGAAGAACCTGCTTCAGTTCTTGCGCGGCAGATACAAGCACGTGATCATCGACTCGCCTCCGGCGATCTCGTTCACGGACGCGGCGATCCTGGCGACACTTGTTGATGGTGTGGTTCTCGTCGCGATGGCAGGGAAGAGTTCGCTTCACCTGATGCGGCGATTCAAACATCGTCTCGGAAATATCGGTGCACGGATCTACGGCGTGGTTTTGAACGGTATCAAGTCAGGCTCGATGGAGTACGACTACTACGGTTCGGGTTACTACGAGTACTATGCGAAGAGTGAAGAGGACACCTCGACGCCGATGATGGAAGACGTGGCGACTCATCGGACCGAGAGATAGCAGAGAGTATAAGCGGTAAGCGGAAGGCAGTCGGTTGACTGCCTTCTTTTTTGTTGGAGCGAACTGTTAGGCACCGGAGTAGTTTAAGTATTAGCTCTTAGCTAATGCTGTCAATCGTGCTTCATCGCCGACTCGCTCACCAGGAACGCCGACAATGCATCGGCCCAATACTGTAGCGGCGGCAAGCCCAGACTCTCCAGACGGACACTCGCAAGCTTCGAACTTACGGGTCGCG
>DATEOJ010000496.1:0-3591 GCA_035274235.1 Pyrinomonadaceae bacterium | reverse complement strand
TCGAAAAATATCGTCGCGAGTTCGATCTGTTCGAAACCATTCGATGCGTTTACTAACCGCACGAGGCGCTGTTCGTCCTCCGGACGTGACTTCGTGAAGACAGCTTCAGACTGCATCCATCCGAATCTGGACTTGGCCGCGATCTTGAAAAACTTCACGCCGTCATTTTCGGCGACGCCAACGACGTGCACGCGCCGACCGCGTCGCATACGTTGTGCTGAGTTAGCGAAGAGACTTGGTTTTCCTCTGAGCAACGACAATCGCTCGTCGATGACCACCGCTGAGACGGCGCGTTTTTGCGCGTCTACGGAAAATGGACACACGAATATCGTCAGGAGAAGTAGGGAGTAGATTGGGAGTTTCATATTTTTACCTGGTTTGTCTGGCGATCTTCTCGAGAGCACCTGCGTGATGGAAATGGCAGATCGCGATCGCCAGTGCGTCCGCAGCGTCATGAGGCGTTGGGACGGTTTTCAGTTTTAGAAGCATCTTCACCATTTGCTGGACCTGATGCTTCTCCGCGTTTCCGTAGCCGACGACCGTCTGCTTGATCAGTCGAGGTGCATACTCCGCGATCGACAGGCCACGCTGCTCGCCGAGCAGCAACACGACTCCCCTGACCTGTCCTAGTTTGAGGGCCACGCCGACGTTCACGGCGTAGAATGCCTCTTCGATCGAAAGAACATCGGGCTGGAAGGTATCGATCACCTTCGACACGCCGTCATAGATATTTGCGAGCCGTTTCGAGAACGAATGACGGGAACTCGACTTAACAACGCCATGCTCGACGGCCGCGTATTTCAGGCCGTTACCCTCGACGATTCCCCAACCGAGAGTCTCGCTCCCGGGGTCGATTCCTAGAACACGCATGCAATAATGACCGAAACGCCCACAAGATAACCGATGTGTTTTGAGAAAATCAACCCGCTTGTCGCCACAACTAATGTTTGTAAAAGAAGGGGATAAACATTATGATTTTGTGAGCAAGAAGTAAGATCACACATGAGCGCTCGCGTAGTTGATACCCCACCAAAAGAGTCTGTCCGAATTCTGCTAAACGAGATTATAGATTACGCAGGACTCTTTCCGCCTTCCCAGGTGTCGATGGCGGACGCTGTGTTGAACTACACGACTTACCGTCACAGCAACTACGGCTGGATGCTCGGACGTTTCGTTTTGCCGGTTTCGCGTCTCGACGAGTTCTACGAAAACGCTCAGGAGTTTCTTCCGAAGGGCGGCAAGAACCCCTGGCGTCTGAGCGTGCTGGCCGGTGAAGACCTCAACGCGACGGTTCGAACGATCAACGAATTCAATCGGAAACGTTCGGAGCGGGCCGTCTGCGACGTGCTCGAGGTGAAAGCGGCGACGGTTTCAAAGATCGAGAACACTATCACCGCGCTGCCCAAAGCCGTCACGCCATATTTTGAAGTTGCGACTTCGGGTCGAACTTTTGTCGATCTGATCGCGACGCTCGGGATCCGAAAGCAGAGAGCAAAGATCCGAACGGGCGGCGTGACGCGCGAAGAATTTCCCGCGACCCGCGACATTATTCGATTCGTGCGGACATGCATGGCGGCCAATGTGCCGTTCAAAGCGACGGCCGGTCTGCATCATCCTCTGCGCTGCTTCAAACCTTTGACCTATGCACCGGATGCACCGCAGGGGACGATGCATGGATTCTTGAACATGCTCTTGATGACGGGGTTCGCGCGCGAGAGTTTTCGTGTGAGTCTGCTCGAGGACATTCTCGAAGAAGAGTTTGAGGAAGTATTCCAGTTTGACGAGACAGGCGTCGCGTGGCGAAATTCGAATTATCTATCCCTGTCTCATCTCAACTTTCTCCGCACGCGCGGCATGCACTCGTTCGGTTCGTGCTCGTTCGACGAACCGGTCGCGGATCTGGAAGAGATGGGAATCCTTTAACGATTGCGGATTGCGGACTGCGGATTCCGGATTTCGTTACTGAACGAGACGACGCGAATCACGAGGCGGAAACCCGAGCAGTTGCGAGGGTGCTGTCAGCGACAAGACATCGCGAAAGTTTTTCGAAGCACGAGTCAGAACCGATAGCGACGCGGATGACGGGGTGGTCAATCAGCCGCTTCGGCTGAAGTTGGGCGTGGTTGAGACTTCTCCCTTCGGTCGATTTACCACCCCGGCCTCGCAAAGCCTCGGCCACCCCTCCTTCAGAAGGAGGGGAGCCTTTTGTGGGCTGCTACCGCTCCCGGTCTGATCTTTCGCGAGCCACTGATTTTTATGTTTGAGATAAACGAAACCCACGACCCGAATCTAAAGAGCTGGGTCGAATCAGCTAACGATCCGAAAACTGATTTCCCGATTCAGAACTTGCCCTATTGTCATTATCGATTAAAACCCGAGGACGGGTACTACCACGGTGCTGTAATTGGAGATCAGGTCATTGATCTTTCCGAGTTGTTCGCACTTGAAACGATCCCAAGAGAGTTGCACGTGGAAATTGGCGAGTGGATCACATCTGCAGCGTCGATGGTGAGTATAGCGGAGAGCGACACAAGACAGGTGTCGCTTCTTCGCCGGAACCTGATTAGGGTTTTGTCTTACGGGATTGACGCCGAGACACGGCAAAAGGTCACAAAGTGCTTAATACCTCTTCGTGATGTCCTGCTTGAGCCGGCGTTCTGGATCGGCGACTACACCGACTTCTACTGCTCCATCTTTCACGCCACCAACGTCGGCTCAATGTTTCGACCGGACAATCCGTTACTGCCGAATTACAAGTATGTGCCGATCGGCTATCACGGGCGGGCGTCGAGCATCGTTATTAGCGGCACCGACATTACAAGGCCGCACGGTCAGAATAGGAGTGACTCGGAGAGACCGCCCGTATTTATCCCGTGTAGGAATCTCGACTACGAAATGGAACTCGGGTTCTTCGTCGGGCAGGGAAATGAACTCGGTCGGTCGATACCGATCGGCGAGGCGGAAGATCACATCTTCGGCGTCTGTCTCGTCAACGACTGGTCCGCACGTGATATTCAAGCTTGGGAATATCAGCCGCTCGGTCCGTTTCTCGCGAAAAACTTTGCGACTACCATCTCGCCATACGTCGTGACGATGGAAGCGCTCGCGCCGTTTCGAACGACGGCATTCGAACGCGATTCGAACGACCCGCAGCCGCTCGATTATCTGAGCAGCGATAACAACCAGAGGTTCGGTGGGCTTGATATAAACCTCGAGGTCTACATCCAAAGCGAGAAGATGCGAAACGAAAATATCGAGCCGCATCTCCTGAGTCGATCAAACACGAAAGATCTCTACTGGACGATCGGTCAGATGCTGACGCATCACGCGTCGAACGGCTGCAATCTCCAGACCGGCGATCTCATGGCGACGGGGACCGTAAGCGGAAAAGAAAAAAACGAGCGCGGTTGTCTACTAGAACTCACCTGGCGCGGAACCGAACCACTCGAACTCCCGTCCGGCGAGCAGCGTCGTTTCCTCGAGGACGGCGACGAAGTGATCATGCGTGGTTACTGCGAACGCGAAGGCTTCCGACGCATCGGTCTCGGCGAATGCCGTGGAAGGATCTTACCGGCACGGTAGTTTTTAACG
>DATEOJ010000495.1:0-3749 GCA_035274235.1 Pyrinomonadaceae bacterium | reverse complement strand
GACTAGTTCCTTATGTCAGAGAGAAGGCAAGGCCCTCAACGCGGAAATTAGTCAGCGATCAAGACCAAAGGCGGCGATGACGTTACTGGGCCTTCGTAACCTTTAGATCGCTGACCGTCGCGTCTGTGTTATGAGCGAAGCGAATGCCGTAGACGCCGTCGGTTGATTTCAGTTTGCCTGCCGTCACCAACTCCGATTTGTTAAAGCTTGCGACGGTCTTATTGTTTATCGAACACGAGACCTTGTCGGCCTTCACCGTGATCGCGATCACTTGCGTCACGGGTTGACCGACGCCGGCGGCCTTATTTACCGCATCGTCGGCGGAGCGCTTACCCATCTGAAAAGGCTGCGGTCCGAACCCGCGGACGATGAACGTCCCGTTGCCGTAGGCCGCGCAATAGAGGTAACTCTGATTCGCGGTTCCGAGATCGTTGCCGGCGACCATGATCCCGTACGGATGCGGGTGGTCGTTGATGCTCATGTATTTTGGTTCGACGAACGTCGCACTCACCGTATAGTCGCCTTTGGCAGTGTTCTTCGGATTCCAATAAGTGACCGCGGGGCCGGTCGTTACACGCAGGCCTTTTCCTTCCTTGGTCAGCTTCGCACTGTCCAACGTCAGGCCCGCTGTCTTTTCTTTGTCGTCTATCTGTCCGGTCCAACCTTTTACCAACACTCCACCGCCCGAGACAGCCTTCGACTCCGCCTCCTGTTGAGCGGAAAGATTGTCTGGCGCGAAGAATGAAAACGCGATCAGTGCGGCAAGCAGAATTGTGTTTTTCATGATGGCGTCACACTACCACAAACTCCTTCCATTGTTTAGGCCGACTTTTGCGCTCTCGAACAACCTAAGCTATAAAGTCACATGCCCGATCTTTCCGCGCTCTTTGACGTCAAAGAAACTTTCTTCACGATCCTAGGTTCGCCGGTGAGCTATGTTGAGTTTATCGGCACGGTGCTCGGGCTCATCTCGGTTTTTCTCGCCGCTCGAGCAAACATCTTTACCTGGCCGACCGGGATCGCGAACGCGATCTTCTTCCTCGTCATCTTCTATCAGATCCACTTGTACTCCGACATGTTTCTCCAGATGTATTTCTGCGGGATGGGCGTCTACGGATGGTTCTCGTGGAAGCGCCGGGCGGAGCAGGATCACAGCGCTATCCGAACATTGAGCAACCGAGACCGACTGCTTCTCGCCGCACTCATAGCGGCGGTTGTTCTGGTTGTCGGCACGCTGATCAGTCGGATCCATTTGATGCTGCCGCAGGTGTTCGATCACCCGGCGACGTTTCCTTATATCGACACCTTCATTGCGATATCGAGCATTCTCGCGACGATCCTTCTCGCGCGACGCATCTTCGAAACGTGGGTGCTGTGGATCGCAGTCGATATCACCAGTATTGGTCTCTACTCGGTGAAGGGCGTCAAACTGATCGCGATCGAGTTTGTGATCTTTCTCGCTCTCGCGATGTTGGGGATCTATAGTTGGTATCGTTTGCGGAGTAAGAGCGAAGTTGAGGCGGAGGCAGGATGACGGGCGATGCGTTTCGTGAAATGGCTTTGGAGTTCCCCGGGACCGAGACGGCCCCGCACTTCGATCGCTTGATGTTCAAGGTCATCAGGCGACGGTCGTACGCCACATACCTCGATACCGACAACACCGCGAACATCTTTCTCACACCGGAGGAGCAGAAGGCGTTCTGCAAAATGGATAAGAAGAACATTTATCCAGTTCCGAACAAATGGGGTGAGAAAGGTGCGACGACATTTGTTCTTGATCGAGTCGATGCGTCTTTGGTTCGTGAAGCGCTTTTGTCGGCATATGAAAGTATTGTGAATCGGTAGCGTGAGTTGAAACTTCGAATCGTGCTGCATTCGCAAGTCCGGAAGGGCAGCTCTGCTCCCGCTAGAACATTCCCGACCTGCGACCATCTTCCTACCCTTGACTTAATGGCAATAAGAAGTCGGAAATGTGATAGCGGGAGCAGAGCTACCCTTCCGGACTTGCGAACGTGGTTGAGTTGAACTGTTTACCACAACCGAGTTCACAATCGATCGGGTTACAATTCAAAACATGAAAATCCTTCTTTCGATTCTCCTGTTTGCATGCGTATGCACCGCGCAGAACTACCCAACTCCGGCACCTGGTGATTTCGTCATGCGTGACTTCAAGTTCCAAAGTGGCGAGAGCATGGCCGAGGTCAAAATGCACTACGTCACCCTCGGAACCCCGGTGAAAGACAAGGACGGAAATACGACCAACGCCGTCTTGATACTTCATGGCACGGGCGGCAGTCACGCCAGTCTTTTGAGACCGTCATTTGCCGGAGCGCTATTCGGCAAAGGCCAACTTCTCGACGCCGAAAAATATTTCATCGTGATCCCCGACAACATCGGTCACGGTGCGTCGAGCAAACCGAGCGACGGACTCCACGCGAAGTTTCCGCATTACAACTATCACGAACTCGTCACCGCGCAATATCGTCTTCTGACCGAGAAGCTCGGGGTTAATCATCTTCGTCTGGTGATGGGAACGTCGATGGGCGGAATGCATTCGTGGATGTGGCCGGAAATGTATCCGGACTTTATGGACGCATCGATGCCGCTCGCGAGTCTGCCGGTTGAGATCTCGGGACGTAATCGCATTTGGCGACGAATGGTCATCGATGCGATCAAGAATGACCCGGATTGGCAGAACGGCGAATACAAAACGCCGCCGCTGCGTGGACTGACGGCCGCGGTCAACATTCTGACTATCATGGGCAGCGTTCCGCTGCAGATGCAGAAGCAAGCACCAACTAAGGAAGCCGCCGACAAGATGTTCGACGAGAGTATAAAGACACGCGTTCAGGCTTATGAAGCTAATGATGTGATCTATCACTTCGACGCCTCGCGCGATTACAATCCCGCACCGAAACTCGAGTCGATCAAGTGTCACCTCGTCGCCGTTAATTCCGCGGACGACGAGATCAATCCGCCTGAGCTCGGGATCGCCGAACGCGAGATCAAGCGCGTAAAGAACGGAAGGTTCATCCTGCTTCCGATCTCCGACGAAACTCGCGGCCACGGCAGTCATACGATCGCGGCGCTGTGGCAGAAATACCTTGCGGAGTTACTTACCGTGTCGGAGAAGAAGTGATCCGGGTTTCCGCTTTAAGCGAATCGCGGATACGATAAGCGACACCACTCATATTCTTTTGAAAGGAGTTCAAATCGTTATGAAGCGTATCCATGTAGTATCGCTATTTTTGGCGGTCTCCCTTCTTGGTATATCCTGCGGCGGTCCTGCCGCAAACAATGCGAACAACGCTAACGCCAACCGCGCGGCGAATGCTAACGGCGCATCCAACCTAGCAAACGCGAATTCGAACACGGCGCCGGGTGCAACCAACTCGACTGGGACCACCGGATCGAACACGAGTTCGAACAGCGGATCAAGCACGGGTTCAAATTCGAGCTCCGGTAACGACAGGAGCGCGACTGACAAGGTTGTCGATGGAACGAAGAAAGCGGCGGACAAGACTGTTGACGTAAGCAAGACTATCGCGAACAAGACGGTTGACGTGACGAAGAAGGGCGTGACCGAAGTTAAGAAGATCCCGGGTAAGTTGAAGCCGTAAGAGTTCGCCCGCTGTTGACATCGATCACGCGGACAGAGGTCGTTAGGTTGAAATATTTTTGGCCGCGGATTGAGCGGATCGGGCGGATCCGAAATCTAAGAGGGATGCCGGTAATGAAGGAATCTTCCA
>DATEOJ010000494.1:0-3249 GCA_035274235.1 Pyrinomonadaceae bacterium | reverse complement strand
CGAAGACACTTCTAAATTACCCCGGCGCGCAAAACACGGTCATCCCGGCGTGTGCGAGCTGCTCGACACCCGAGCAGATAACGACGTACGCGAACGCCTCGCTCAACCAGGCGTTGGACAATCTCTTTAATCATCCGAACGTCGGACCATTTATCGCGAAGCTTCTGATCCAGCATTTGGTTACGAGCGATCCTGCTCCGGCGTATGTCGAGCGTGTCGCGGCGGTGTTCAATGACAATGGAGCGGGAGTTCGCGGTGATCTTAAGGCGGTGACGCGTGCGATTCTCCTTGACCCCGAGGCACGCGGAAACATCAAAACGGCTCCGCGTTACGGAAAGCTTCGTGAACCGGTTCAGTTGTTCACCAATCTCGCCCGTATCTTCCCGGCGAGGGACTATGGCGGAGATTCCCTGAGCGATGGCGCCGTCTCGAGTTATCTCGCACAGCTCGGTCAGGATCCGTTCAACTCACCGACGGTGTTCAACTACTTCTCACCCGATTACGTCGTGCCGGGGACGAGTGTTCTCGCACCTGAGTTCGAGATCCTCAACACCGGTAACGGCGTCAAGCGTACGAATTTTCTCCACACGCTTGTCTTTGACGGTCTTACCGCAAATGCGACCGACTCGCTTCGCGGAACGTCGCTAGATTTCTCGGAGTTCGTCGCGGCAGCTACCGCAGATCCCACGGGTAACCAACTGATCGATCTGCTCAACACACGGATGATGCATGGTGCGATGGTTATACCGCATCGAGCCACGATCCTGCCGGCCGTACAGGCTGTGCCATCGACAAACCCGGCGCTTCGAGTTAAGACTGCGGTCTATCTCCTGGCGGCTTCATCGCAGTATCAGGTGCAGAGGTGAAAATGATGAAACAATCTCGACGAGACTTTATCAAAAACGCGGGCTGCGGCCTGACCATGGCAGCGATGGCCGCTCAGGCGGAGCACTTCGGATTGCTCAATACACTCGCGCAAAAGACGTCAGTTAAAGGTGGTCTGGGCGGAACACCGAGCGACTATCGGGCGCTCGTCTGCATTTACTTCGGCGGCGGTAACGACGGAAACAACATGGTCATCCCAAACCATTCCGACGCGAACGTGAGCGGCTATCCCGCATACTCGGCCGCTCGTGCACCGCAGGGTTTGGCTCTTGCACAGAACACGCTGCTGCCTGTTTCGGTGCCGCGGATCGGTGGACTCTCGTACGGACTCCATCCGAGTTTCGGTACGATCACCGGCGGTATAAATCCCGGTCTGCATCCGCTGTGGGACCAGGGAAAGCTCGCGATGGTGACAAACATCGGAACGTTGGTTCGTCCGATCACGCGGATCGAGTATCAGACCGACCCGAGTTCTCGGCCGCGAAACCTCTTCTCGCACTCGGATCAGACGAATCAACACCAAACAGCGCGCGCGGATATGGTCGTACTGTCAGGTTGGGGCGGGAGAATTTCCGACCGCATGACCTTCAGTTCAAATCCGACCGGACTTATTCCCACGATCAGTTCGATTTCAGGTCCGCGACTTTTCACGGTTGGTGACAGCACTCAACCCTTGTCGCTGGGTCCCGCACCGACGCCACTCAGCAGCATTCTCGCGTTGACTGGTTATACCGGCACTCCGATCGCCAACGCTCGACTCACGGCACTCGAAGCGCAACTCGATATCGAACAGACGCAGGACATCGTTAGGGCGTCGAATGAGATCCATCGCGAGGCTATCCGCATTAGTCGTTCGCTAAACGATGGTGCGGAGGTGACGGTCGTGTTTCCAAACACGGACATCGGTAATCAGCTCAAGCAAGTCGCACGTCTAATCAAGGCGCGGAGCGCGTTGCACGTGACGCGTCAGATCTTTATGGTCACGCTCGACGGTTTCGATACTCACACCGCACAGCTAACCGGACAAGGGACCCTGCTCGGACGGTTTAGTCAGGCGGCCCGTGCCTTCTACGACGAGATGGTGGCGCAAGGAATTTCGGACAAGGTTACGCAGTTCACCATGACTGACTTCAACCGAACATTCAATCCGGGTGGCGCCGGTACAAATGTTGGCAGCGACCATGCGTGGGCGAATCATCAGTTCGTGATCGGCGGCGGCGTGATGGGTGGAAATTTCTACGGGAACAACACGTCGAACGGAACGCCATTCCCGACGCTGGTGAATAACGGTCCTGACGATTCGGATAGTAGTAACGCTCGCGGTCGATGGATACCGACGACATCGGTCGAGCAGTACGCGGGAACGCTTGCGTCGTGGTTCGGTCTGCCGTCAGCGGATGTGCCCTTTGTATTCCCGAACATGGCGAACTTCCCTGTTACGAACCTTGGGTTCATGACGTCGTAAGTCTCGGGAAGCCTTATTAGCCGACGAAGATTAGCCGCAGATCACGCAGATAGCGCAGATAAAACCGGATCACTCAGTGATCATTCTTATCTGCGCTATCTGCGTGATCCGCGGCTAACTGCGCATACGACGCGCGATTGCGGATAATGGAAATTGCGGGTGCCGTGAAACGGAGCTAGTAGTACCCCGTCACCTCGATATCATCACCACGCCGCTCGACGGTGACATCCTTGAGCAATGCGGCTTCTTCGATACTCTTCACGCCAGATCCACCAAACGCTAACGGAGCATCATGACCGCCGATAATTCGTGGCGACATCATCAACGTTAGTTTGTCGATCAGCCCGGCGTCGCGGAAAGCACCGGCGACCCCGGTTCCGCCCTCGACAAGAACACTTTGCAACTGACGTTCGCGTAAAGCGGCAAGCACAGCGGTGAGATCGCGTGCGTCAGTTTCGACGACATCGACGCCGAGGTCGCGCAAGCGTGTAATCTTTTCGGAATCATTCGAACTTGAAACGACGAGCGTAGGAGTTTCGGCCGCAGTCGCAACGAGTGTCGACTCGAAAGGGATTCGCAGACGGTTGTCGAGGATCACTCTCACGAGTGGGCGACGTCGCTTCTTGTCGCTTCGATCGGTCAGACTCGGATTGTCCGTGAACGCGGTGTTGCCGCCGACGAGGATCGCGTCATGCTCATGTCGCATTTCGTGAACGCGTGTCAGAGCGGCTTCGCCCGATAGAGAGGTAGACATACTCTTCCCGAGTGAGATGCGCCCGTCGAGCGATGTCGCGAGCTTCACATGAACGAACGGGCGGTTCTTCTTATGCCAGCAGATAAATTTTTCGTTGAGTCGTGAAGCTTCGCCGGCTAAGACACCCGTCACGACCTCGATGCCT
>DATEOJ010000493.1:0-4870 GCA_035274235.1 Pyrinomonadaceae bacterium | reverse complement strand
ATCCGCGAGATAGAAACGAATCCGAACTCGCGACGTCTGATCGTCACGGGTTGGAACCCGGAGACGTGTGACGACGTCGCGTTGCCGCCGTGTCACACGCTGTTTCAATTCAAGATCGACGGTGGGAAGACGCTTCACTGTCAGCTGTATCAGCGATCGGCTGACGCGTTCCTCGGCGTGCCGTTCAATATCTCGAGCTACGCGTTGATGACTCACTTAGTCGCGCATGTCTGCGATCTCGAGGTTGGCGACTTCATTCACACATTCGGCGATCTTCACATCTACTCGAACCATCTCGACCAGGTAAACGAACTCCTCTCTCGCGAACCGCTAGAGTTGCCGAAGCTTGAGTTTGTGAATGCGTCGGGGTTGAAGGGACTCGATGGCCTTTTGAATTTCAAATACGAGAATCTCAATCTCGTCGGCTACCAATCGCACGGCAAGATCGCCGCACCCGTCGCGGTGTAAAGCGGGGACATTTTTAACGCAGAGACCGCGGAGATCGCGGAGGAAGATATTCACCCTCCGCGATCTCCGCGGTCTCTGCGTTAAAATCTCCTTTCGTCTAGTAGCTCCGCTCTTCAAGCTGCTTCGTAAACGCCACCGCTTCTGGAAGATCCGTCTTCAATTGCGCGATCACTTCGGCGGCGTCGGCGGGTGGGATGTGGACCGCGATGATCGCCTTCGGATTGAACTGTTCCTTCACAAACGCGCGTCCTTCTTTCGACATTAAAAACCAATACGGGATCAGAGCGACATCGATTCCTTTCGCCGCTATTCCAAACGAACTAAAGTTCTCTACGGTCATATCGGCGTCGCCGATGTGGAGAAATTTCTTTCCGCCGATCTCGATCACATGTCCGAGGTTTTGAATATCTTTGAACCGTTCGCCGGAGTGGCGTAGTCCGAGAAATGTAACCTTTATTCCATCCTGATTTATCTCCGACGATTTCTTCCACTCATGTGTCACCGGCTTGATCCGCGACCTGATCTTCTCGTAGTCGGGGAAGTTCTTCGCGACGTCATCGACGACCTGCTGCGACGACGCGAACATCGCGCGCGAATTGCTTTTTACATACTGCCCGATCGATACCGGATGAAAATGATCGAGGTGCATGTGCGAGACGAGGACGAGGTTGATCTTGTCATAAGGTGTGTGCGCGTTCTCTAAAACGGCTTGCATCTCGGGCGGCGGAAAAAGGTACGCAGGCTTGTACTCGCGGTGGAGACCATCGATAAGGACTTGTTTATCCGCGGACGCGATCAGCACACCTTCGTTAGCGATGTACCGGATGGTCACGCTCGTTCCGCTCTTTACGGCAACGGGTTTTGACAGCTCGTCGTCGGGAAGTTTCCCCGCGGTTTTCACCTGTCCGCATGCGGCTACAACGAGAAAGCAAAGAAGTGCCGATACCTGCGCGATGTACTTCATATGAATGCCTCGGCAGGTTATACGGAGTCAGGTAAGACATGAGTTTCGTTCGTTCGGAATTATTTACCCGCCTATTGCACTCGCGTCAGCGGGTTGTTCAAAGCGAGCCCGGATGTTCCAACACCTTGCTTGCTTGCCAAAAGAAAACCCCGGCGAGTCCGATGATTAGAAATCCAACGAAGGCGAGAAAGATGGTTGGTGAAACTTTTCGGCCAAGCCGAGAGCTGAAAGGGTAGAACGTGAACGCCACCAGTGCGAAGACCGCAACCACCGTGAGCGCCGGGGCAACATAGCACAGCGCTGTAACCGTCGTGGCGATGGCTGAGATCCCGCCTTCCTCCGGATGCTTCGCAGTTTCCTCGAGGAGATGCAGAATGAAGTGGATCAAGAAGGGAGGCAGAAGCGACAACAAGCCGGCGAGGAGAAACAGAATACCCGGCGCCGAGGAAGTCTTGTTTGTCCTGAACATCCGCAGGGCCGCGACAAGTAATCCGATTCCGTTTATCGCTGCGGCAGCGCTGAGTATTGCACCCATCGCAATCTCGATTTGAGCAGTGTGTGCGACGAAAATATCGAGGCCCGCCGTCCCGGCAATCCTCATCCTTTCAAGCAACTGCAGTATGAGAACCGCGCCGATCGCGCCGGTGATCGCACAGCCGGCATAAGCCAACGACGGAACAAGCCTTTCGATGATTGATACCCGTGCTGTTGTATTTAGATCGTTTGAAGTCATTGTAGTCGCAGGGCAGGATAAGCCGCCTGATCGGGCGATGCAAGCTATGCTCGAAGTGATAATGCATGCCGACGCGAACCTTCGGGCGAGAGTTTGTCGCGACGGATTTAGCAACAAAGGTGCGAAGTAATCTAGCCGGGGTCGGAGGCTTTGCCTAGCCCCTGGACTCGAGCCGCCCCGAAACTTTTAGCCGCAACGCGGCGAAGTAAGTGAATCCGCACGACATGAGGTTTAAGGTTCGGGATCCATCTCCGTTGGTGCTTAATTCGTCGCCACGCCCAAACGTTTCGATCATCGTTTCAAGGCCTCTGTCCGATCCTGGCGAGCAACTGGGCGTAGCGCGGATCGTCGCGAAGGAAATCGTAGGCGGGTTCGATCTTGAACTGCAGGATCGATATATCACGCCTGTCGAATAGCTTATTGAGCCATAGGAATGCATTGTCTTTGTCGCGTAGCCGGACGTACGTTTCCGTCATTCGCTCGGGAGATGGCTGACCACTGGGCCCGAGCTGCCGGGCGATCTCGCTGAGGATCTTTCGCTGATATCCTTCCCAGCCGCCCGACGCAAAAGCATCCCGCAGGTCCTGCTCATGCTTATGCGGCATCCCGCCTGACCGTTGGTTCTTCAAGAACATATCCACGGCCTCGGTGTACATGTGATTCTGCACGTACACGCAGTAAAGAGCGTAGTGAATACTGGAATCGTTCGGCTCCTTATCGAGCATCGCCCGGTAGTGCTGGATCGCACGGTCGTACTGTCGCGAAAAATAGTAGAGCCGTCCGCGGGCCGCCTCCAGGGTCATCGAGCTGGGATCGAGCTGACGTGCGCGTTCCATTTCTGCGTTCGCTTCGTCGAATCGCCCGTCCGACATCAAGAACCATCCATGGGCCTGATGGATCCATGCGACGTTTGGATTAAGATCCAGCGCTGTCTTGAACTCTGCTTCGGCCCCTTTCCAGTCGTACTGATATTGGTACTTAAATTCGGCAAGGACGTTGTGTGCCTGCGCAAGCGTGTTATCGATCTCGAGTGCGCGGGCAATACTGGGCCCGGCATTCGCGGCCGCGTCATCGACACCCAGCTGTCGATGACCGCTGAGCATGATGTATGCGTCAGCCACCCCGATGTGTGCAAGGGCGAAGTTCGGATCCTTCTCCAAAGCCTGCTCATATAAACTCAGGCTCTCACGAATCCAACCGGGACTTCGACGATGCCAGGTGAATTGCCCCTTTAGGTACAGCTCGTACGCTTCAGGACTCTCGGTCATATGCTTCGCGAGCTGTTCCTGTTCGTTACGGCTGAGCTTCAACGCAAGAGCTCCGGCGATCCGCTGAGCGATCGAATCCTGAACTTTAAAGATATCCGTGAAGTTCTCATCGAACTGCTCCGACCAGAGAGCCGCTCCTGACTTCACATCGATCAAACGAACGGTAACGCGAACACGATCCCCAACTTTTTGAATGCTGCCGTCAAGAACGGCGTCAGTTTGAAGTTCCTCACCGGCCTTCACCGGATCTTGTGCGGGGTCGGTGAACTTTCGCGATGAGCCCATCGGTCGAACGATCACCTCACGCAGATTGCTCAGCCGCGTTATGAGCGTCGCGGCCATACCGAACTCGAGCGACTCGTCGCGACTTACAGCGTCGAGCGGTTTGAACGGGAGTACTGCAATGGTTGTAGTCGGGTTATTCGCGATCGTCCGATCCGTAAGCAAGTACCACGTCGCTCCGGCGACTCCTATCAACGCAACGAACGCGAGTGAGAGCATCCATGGTTTCACCGATGGTGAGGCTGGCGCGGCAACGACCGCCGGCGTCTCGGATGCGGGCATCGACCCGTTCAACGGCTCGGGCGATTCCGTTACGTCTCCAATAAATCGGTAACCGCGCTTGGGTACCGTTTCGATGTAACGAGGCGAATCCGCGGCGTCATGAAGCGCGTGGCGTAGCTCCTTTATGACTTTCGTAAGAGCGTTGTCGCTGACAAACGTCTCTTGCCAGACTTCGTCGAAGAGTTGGCGCTTCTCGACGACCTGACCCGTGTTCCTGAGCAGCACATCCAGCACATCAAACGCGCGCGGCGTCAGTGTCACGGCGGTGCCGTTCTTCGAGACGCGAAAATTCTGCGAGTCGACAGAGAAGTCGTCGAATCGGTAGAAATTCCTATCTGGTGCTTGCGTGGTGTTCACAGCGAAAACGGGGCGAGCTACTACTAAAAAGATTACACCGCCGCGATCCGGTTTTGTGTCATAGATTTCATAAAAACAGGTCGATAGTTCAAAGTCACGCGCAAGTCACGGAAAAGTCACAGGCAGGTCATTACTCGCGATGCATGTGTTTCGTATAGTTCAGCCTCGATATGGAGGTTAACTATGAAAAAATTCATCACACTCATCGCATTCATGATATTTACAGCCTCGATTCATGCACAGGAGACGGCAGGGTCGGTCAACCGGCTCGGTCTCGAACATCTCAACCATGGACGCTATGATGCGGCCGTTAGTCAGTTCGAACAGGCGATCGAAATGAAACCGGATTATGCACTGGCCCATTACAACCTCGGCACGTCGTATTTCTATCTTCGACGCTTCGACCGGGCGATCGGATCGCTCAGTCAGGCAAAAAAATTGGATCCGACATCGGCCGCGATCGCGAACCAGTTGGGAGCCGTCTATCTCGACAGTGGCGACAAGGAGCGCGCGATC
>DATEOJ010000492.1:0-3635 GCA_035274235.1 Pyrinomonadaceae bacterium | reverse complement strand
AACAACGGTCTACGGTCGTAAGCACGACGTTTCACTAGATGCTCTTTGGATTGTGCACTTGCCGCTGACGCGGCAAATTCGAATTCGGGATCGCGACCGTGGGCTCCGTCCTTCGGACTCCACCCCCGGCTAAATGCACTGTCCGCTACGCGGCCGTTTTCGCTTCCTTTGCGAGGCCGGGCATTGTCACCGTTTCCCGAGCTCAACCGCGCGTCGATAGGCAGCATATACAGCCTTCGACAAAACCGTTCGCAGCGTTCCTTTCTCCATCTGATAGATCGCAGCAGCCGAGGTGCCGCCCGGCGACGTCACCATGTTTCGAAGTTCGGCCGGATGCTTGTGCGATGCCATCGCGAACTTGACGGATCCGAGCATCGTCTCCTGAACGAGTTCCTTCGCAAGGTCGCGCGAGAAACCAAGATGCACGCCGGCGTCTGTGAGAGCTTCCATGACCATGAAAATGTAAGTCGGCCCCGTCGCGCTCAACGAAGTCGCCATGTCGATCATGTTCTCCGTCTCGACAAGAAGTTCCTTACCAAGTGCACTGAGCAGTTGACGCACTTGGGAACGCTCGGTCTCCGTAACCTGTTCATCGCAGGTCCAGGCCGTGATACCAGCTCCGATCTGCGACGGTGTGTTTGGCATTGCACGGACGATATGACTTGTACCAAGCGCGTTCGATATTGTCTCCACGGTCGCACCCGCGACGATCGAGATCACGAGACCGTCAGGGCCAACAGAGCCCTTTAGATCCTCGAGAACATTGCTGATCCGCTGCGGCTTGACGCTGAGTATGATCGCGGAGTTGTCGGCGTCGCGGACCGCAGCCGCCGCATCGGCGTTCGACTTAAACATGCGGATGCCGTAGGTCGTCGCGAGCTCGTTACGTCTAGATTCACGCGGATGACTTCCGACTATCCTGTCGGCGGCGATGAGATTCTGCCGCAATAAGCCGGCGATCATCGATTCAGCCATTACTCCGCAGCCGATAAAACTCAGGTGAACGTTCTGTAAAGTGTCGGTCATATTTCGAAATTTTAGAGCAGTCGTGCAAAATACGGGATTACGTTACCGATTTAATCACCATGACCATTGACGAACAACTCGCGCATCTCAAGAAGGGAACCGTAGACGTCATCCGAGAGGAAGATCTCAAGTCAAAGCTCGAACGCTCCGCAAAGACCGGCAAACCGCTACGCGTGAAACTCGGCCTCGATCCGACCGCGCCTGACATTCATCTTGGCCATACGGTCGTCATTCGAAAGTTGAAAGCGTTTCAGGACCTTGGTCACACGGTGATCTTTTTGATCGGCGATTTCACGGGAATGATCGGTGACCCCTCGGGGAAAAATGTCACTCGTCCGCCGCTGTCGCGCGAGCAGATAAACGCAAATGCCGATACTTACAAGTCTCAGATGTTCAAGCTCCTCGATCCCGAGAAGACCGAAGTGCGTTTCAACGGCGAGTGGATGGACAAGTTCACCGCGTCGGATTTCATAAAGCTCACCGCGAAAACTACCGTTAAGCAGATCCTCGAGCGCGACGATTTTACGAAGCGGATGGCGGAAGAGAAACCCATCTCGCTTCACGAGCTTTTGTATCCGCTGGTTCAAGGTTACGACTCGGTCGCGCTCGAAGCGGATATTGAGTTGGGCGGAACGGATCAGAAGTTCAATCTGCTGATGGGACGCAATCTCCAACGCGAGTTCGATCAAGAGCCGCAGGTTATTCTCACGACCCCGCTGCTCGAAGGTCTTGACGGTGTGAACAAGATGTCGAAGTCGCTCGACAACTATATCGGCATCGAGGAGTTGCCCGATCAGATGTTCGGGAAAGTGATGTCGATCTCCGACGAACTAATGTGGAGATACTACGAGCTGCTCACTGATACGACAGTTGACGACATCAACGCGATGAAGATGCGTTGTGAAGCCGGAGCGGAGAATCCACGCAACTTGAAGGTCGGATTAGCGAAGTTGATCATTGCGGATTTTCATTCAGAGCAGGCGGCCGAGAAAGCGGAAGAAGAATTCAATCGCCGGTTTGTTAAGAAGGAAGTTCCGGATGAGATCGAGGAGCGAACGATCGCATCGGGCTCGCATCAGTTGGCGCAACTATTGGCCGACGTTGGATTGGCCGCGTCGAAGAAAGAAGCGAAGCGTTTGATCGAACAAGGCGGTGTAAAGGTGAATGGTGAAAAAGCGACGACTGCGACGGCGGAGATCGACCCGGGTGCTGAAGGAGTTTTGATACAGGTAGGGAAGTTGAAGTTTTTGAAGGTAATCGGAAACTAACGAAGGTAAATCCCCAACCGTTTATTCCAGAGCCGCAGACGTGCAAGCCTCCAGTCCAGCTCCGCTAGGAGCGACATGTTTGTAGCACCCGCCACCACACGACCCGAGCTCTGTAGGAGCGGCACTATTGCAAAGCCTCGAGACCTGCGCCAGAATGCCTTCACAAATTTAGAATTCGCTCCCACGAGCGCCACAACTCCCAATGGCAAACACATACTCCCAAATCTACATTCAAGCTGTATTCGCAGTTCAATCCCGTGAAAGCATGATCCTGCCCGAGTGGAAAGAAGAACTCTTCAAGTACATCACCGGGGTGTTCCGCAACCAGAAACAGAAGCTAATTGCGATCGGAGGAATTGAGGATCACATACATATTCTCTTCGGTCTCAAGCCGAACATCGCGATTTCCGACCTACTTCGGGATGTGAAAGCGAACTCGAGCAGTTTTGTGAATGAGAAACGGTTCACTCGTCGAAAATTCCGATGGCAGGAAGGATTCGGTGCATTCTCTTATTCACGTTCGCACTTGGATGCGGTCGCGAAATACGTGCTTAATCAGGAGAGGCATCACGCAAAGCGATCGTTTCGAGACGAGTACATTACGATGCTCGATCGATATGAGGTTGAGTACGAGGATCGGTATTTGTTCGACTGGATCAAGTAGGTGCCGCTCCTATGGAGCTAGAACCATGTGGGGCCGCGTTGCTACAAACATTCCGCTCCTAGCGGAGCTGCGCTCGAAGCCCAACGAGGTTCAAGAATTCAAGTGGTGAATTCCTGAGGAGGAGAATGTTCTAATTCCCCAGGCCAAGATCTGGAATCCGCAATTCGAGATTCGGTTCACTCATCCTCAATCGTGATCTCCTGATAATGCGCTCGCCTCACTCGCGAGATCGGGATCAACGCATCGCTCGGACTCGATGCTCCTGTCGGTCGGGAAAATTCCTCAGCGTGATTTTTTAGATAATCGAAGAACCGTTCGAACTCTCGCTGCATTGAATCCATCTTTTCGCGCATGTTGAGAATGATCTCAACGCCGGCTAGGTTTACACCGAGGTCGCGCGTTAGGGACAGTATCACCTCAAGCCGTTCGAGATCCGTGTCTTCATACAGGCGCGTGTTGCCGATCGAACGCGACGGCTTCAACAACCCTTCGCGTTCGTAAAGTCGAAGCGTCTGCGGATGGATGTCATAAAGCTCCGCGACTGCGCTGATCGTATATGTTTTAACCTTCCTCTTCATTTGGGATTTCGGATCTGGGATTTCGGATTTCCTTTCTTGAAGGTCATCCGAAATCCCCTAATCCGATTCAATTCAATCTCATTATTCCAAGTCTCGATT
>DATEOJ010000491.1:0-3198 GCA_035274235.1 Pyrinomonadaceae bacterium | reverse complement strand
GTGTCAGAAAAGTAAGTCCGGCGTTACGGGAGTGATCAGTTTGAAATTAGAAAAGCCGACCAAACCACCAATTCACGAACTCCCACAACGAAATCAGCAGTATGATTCCGGCTAACAGAGCGGCAACGAACTTGGTCACTTGAGCTGGTATGCTACTCGGCATTTCTCTTCTTCTATGGGCCCGTTTGTTTGTGTTCCGCCGAGTACTTTTCAGCACGTCGATTATATCCGAGCTTGACCCATTACCCGACGTTCCCCACCCTGTGACACTGGAGGTTGAGCCAATTTTCCGCCAGTGATAAACTTCCTACTCCGATTTCGCATCCTGCGTTGTCGATCTACAAACAAATTGCCCTCAATTTCGAAACTGGAGCTTTCATTGCCGGAAATGCAGCGAATTAAGTTGTCGATCACGCTCTGCTTTGTCGTTTTTGCAGTCGCGTTCTTTACCTTCAAACCTGAGACCGCGGTCAAGGGAACGTCAGCCGGTAGCACGCTTGCCGCACCGACCGGCCTTACCGCGTCCGACGGCGATTACGCTACAAAGGTTGGTATTCACTGGCAGCCGGTGCGTGGTGCCACGACCTACCGAGTGTTTCGCAACTCCGCGAATAGCCCGGGATCCGCGACAGATGTCGGGACCACACCGGCGAACTACTTCTTTGACGCTTCAGCGGTGGCGGGGCAGACATACTTCTTCTGGGTACGGGCTGAGAACGTTCAGTCGAACAGCGACTTTAGTAACGGTGATCAAGGAATAAGAGCGGTAGGCGAAGAGAGTCCGCCACCGCCATTCCCGCCGCTGGATCCGCCGTTTCCTCCCGGAGCAAATCAGGTCACCGCTGCCAAAGCGTATCTCGGCAAAGCCCTCTTTTGGGATGAGCAACTCTCTTCAACAAAGACTGTCTCATGCGGAACCTGTCACCGCCCGGCGAAAGGCGGCTCCGATCCGAGGACCTCGGCCTCGACACGTCACCCCGGCTTCGACGGAACATTTGGGACGCTCGATGACATCTTCGGTTCACCGGGAGTTCCGGTTAATTTTCCCGACGGAAAGTATGGCTTCTCGCCCGTGTTCGAGATGGGGCTCCAGGTCACGAATCGAAAAGCACCATCGTATCTGAATGCGGGTTATTCGGATCTCGGTCTGTTCTGGGACGGACGTGCGACCGATGCGTTTCGCGATCCGATCACGAACGCGATCGTCTTGGGCACCGGTGCGTCGCTCGAAAGCCAGTCGGTTGGACCGCCGGTTTCATCGGCGGAGATGGGACACAACAATCGCAACTGGCTTGAGGTTGTCGCACGAGTTACGGCGTCGAAGCCGCTTGTGCTTGCGTCAAATATTCCAGATGGTTTGAAGAACTGGATCGACGGCCGCACCTATCCCGAACTTTTTGAAGAGGCCTTTGGTACGTCCGAGGTGACGGCGTCACGCATCGCGATGGCGATCGGGACGCACGAGCGTACGCTGTTCTCAGACCGCACGCCGCTCGATCGCTACTCGGCGAACATCGGTACGCTGACGGTCCAGGAAGAAGACGGACGAGATATCTTTATCGGATCGCAGTGTACTTTCTGTCACGGCGGAGCACTTCTGAGCGATCGGGGCTTTCACAACATCGGCGTTCGACCGCAGGCGGAAGATCGTGGTCGGGGCGGTGTTACCGGAGTGAATGGCGAAGACGGCATGTTCAAAACGCCGCCGCTCCGGAATCTCGAACTTCGCGGGCCCTACATGCACAATGGACGCTTCGCGACGCTGGAAGAGGTAGTTGAGTTTTACAACCGTGGTGGAGATTTTCCGAATCAGCCGAACCACGATGCGCGAGTGCGACCGCTGAACTTAACCCAGCAATCGAAGGAGGCGCTCGTAGCTTTCATGAAGCGTCCGTTGACGGATGAGCGTGTCAAACTCGAACTCCCCCCGTTTGATCGGCCGCAGCTCTACACTGAGTCGAACCGCGTTCCGATCGTCTCCGGCACTGGCCGGGCGGGGAACGGCGGCATCACTCCAAACGCGATCGCGTTAGAACCGCCGCTTGTCGGCAACCCGAGTTTCACCGTTGCGGTTTCCAAAGCGCTCGGTGCGGCTCAAGCGGTGCTGGTGATCAATTCAAGCGATCCGGGTGTAGGTGCGAGCATTCCGGCGTCGGGTTCGTTCGCGTATCAAACCATGGTTCTGTCCGGGGCGGGATCGGGACAAGGTTTCGGCTCCTTCAACATGCCGATACCAAACAATCCGGCACTCATCGGACGAACCTTCTACGGCCGCTGGTATGTCACAGATGGCGCCGCGACGAATGGCTTCTCAGTGTCGGAGCTTTTCCAGTTCACGATCTTTGGTGACGGCGGATTGGCGCGTCGCTCTCCATTCGATTTCGACGGCGACGGAAAGACTGACGTCGGTATCTTCCGTCCCTCGAGTGGTCAGTGGTGGATCAATCAGAGTTCGACCGGTAACACGACCGTAGGTACGTTCGGTGCATCGACCGACCTGATCACTCCGGCCGACTTCACGGGTGACGGAAAGAGCGATATCGCGTTCTTCCGACCGTCGACGGGCTCGTGGTTCATCCTTCGATCGGAAGATTACTCTTACTTCGCGTTGCCGTTTGGGGCGACCGGTGACGTACCGGTTCCCGGTGACTTCGACGCTGACGGTAAGGCCGACCTGACGGTCTTCCGCCCGTCGACATCGACGTGGTATATCCGACGGTCGAGCGACGGTGGTGCGGGAATACAGGGATTCGGCTCGGCGGGTGATATTCCGGTTCCGGCAGATTACGACGGTGATGGCAAGACCGACATCGCGATCTATCGTCCATCGAATGGCCAGTGGTGGGCACAACGTTCGACGGCAGGCGTGGTAGTGCTTACGTTCGGTGTCGCGACCGACAAACCGGTTCAGGGCGACTACACCGGCGATGGCAAGGCTGACATGGCGTTCTTCAGACCATCGACCGGTCAGTGGTACATGTTGAGGTCGGAAGATTTCAGCTTCTACTCGGTACCGTTCGGAGCGGTCGGCGATAGTCCCGCCCCGGGCGACTATGATGGCGACGGTAAGTTCGACCAGACCGTATTCAGACCCGACGTCGGAACATGGTACTCGCAGCGAGCGACGTCGACAGTGATCCGGCAGTTCGGGCAGGCGGGTGATCGAGCCATCCCGAACGCTTTCGTTCCATAAGTCAG
>DATEOJ010000490.1:0-4442 GCA_035274235.1 Pyrinomonadaceae bacterium | reverse complement strand
TCAACTTGATCGCACACAACGCGGCACCGGGTCTCGACTATCATCCACCGGATGCCGAACGCGTGAAGGAGTTCAAACGCATTCTCGAATCCGAAGGTGTTTCGGCGTACCTTCGAACGCCACGCGGTCGCGACATCTACGCCGCATGCGGTCAACTCGCCGCGAAACAGGAACCTAATCTCATTCAGATCGTCGGTCGCTAGATATGGAGCTTTTAATTCCCGGACTGATCCTTGTCGCGTTGATGGCGTACGCCTCGACGAGGATCAAGAAGCGCGCCGCTGAGGCCTTTGACGCCGAACCGATCGACAACCCTCGGTACTCGCTCGTGAAACCGGCCGGATTTCTTCACGTACTCAGCGATCCAAACCATGACTTCATGGCTTACTCGAAAGAGTTCGGCGAGGACGAAAACGCTCGACATCGTCGTGCGACGATCGAGGTCGATACGATTAATGGTTCAGACATCGAGGCCGTTTGCGCAGCTGTCCGCGAATCGGCCTCTGAGATTCGTACGCGTGATGGGTCGGGTGTTGTGATGGACGTCGATGAGCAGGCGAACGAAACTGAGTTTCGAACCGTCTATAAGATAATCGCGGACACCGCCGTTATTTATCGGCTTCGTTTCGCGGTAGTCGCTGATCATTTTGATGAATACACCAGCAGGGTCGACGACACGATAGAATCATTCGCTATCAAATAGATATGATGAAGAAGTTCCTTTTTGTACTTTGCGTTCTTGGTTTCTCATACGCCGCGGCTAGCGCGCAGACGGTTACAGGTTCCATCGGAAAAGGATCGGTCGAACGAGGCAAGGCAGCACGCGGTACGATCGTTCTGAACATCCCCGGCGGCCTGCACGTAAACTCGAGCCGGCCGAACAGCGAGTACGCAATCGCGACCGTTGTAAAAGTAAGCGGTGTATCGGGCGTGCGTGTTAGCGGTCTTATTTATCCGAAAGGCAAGAATCGAAAGTTTGAATTCTCCGAGAGTACGATCAATGTCTACGAGGGCCGTGTGAGTTTTCCCTTCACGGTGACGGTGCCGGCGAGCTACAAAGGGAAAACGATCAAGCTCAACGCGTCGGTGAAGTACCAGGCGTGCACGAATGAAGTTTGTTATCCGCCGAAGACAAAGAACATCACGGTCACTGCGAATGTGATGTAAGACATGAGTCAGAACCGGGAGCAGTAGCGACCGGGTCACCCCGCAGTATCGAGTCAACGAAGGGAAACCCAGTCGCTACCGCTCCCGGTTCTGACCTGTTTGACCGATGACCGATAAAAGCCTTCCAGTTTTCCCGTAAATCTTCTTCTCCACCCGATACGAAAAGAAAAGATCTGACCGCTCCATGGTGCAGAACGGAGCGGTGAATACGCGCTCATGTCTAACGCCGGCGTCGATCAACTGGTCCTTGTTTGCGACGTGAAGGTCGATCAACGCGTGGCCTTCGCTCGTCGCGGTCAAGTATTTTCCACTTGTGGAAAAGTTTGTTTCGAACGCTTCTATCACATCCGCACCGATCTCGTATCGCTCGCAGGTCGCCGCCGGACCGATCGCGCACACTAAGTTCACAGGGTCCGTCCCGTACACATCCCGCATTCGCTCGACTGCCTTCTTCACGATCGATTCCGACGTTCCACGCCAACCCGCATGTACCGCCGCGAATGCATTCGTTTCGGGATCGCCTATGAGGATGGGAACGCAGTCAGCCGTCTTCACACCGATGAGCACACCGCGAAGATCGGACACGAGTGCGTCAAACTTTTCGTCTGACGTCTCCACGTCGCGTTTATTCGCAACGACCCTGATGTCATCACCATGAACCTGCCATACCGTCGCGAGTCGATATGGTTTGTCGAACGCCGCGAGAAAGCGTCGACGATTCTCGGCAATGTTGTCGGCCAAGTCGTCATCAAAGCCGGCAAGGTTAAGATCGTTTTCGGGAAATGGTGAGACTCCGCCAACGCGAGTCGAGAAACCATTGGTGAATCCCGCCTCCTCGAGCGGAGAGCAAACGAGCACGCGAACACCTTCGCGCTCTCGCCAATGGAAGCCGGCATCGGTTAGAATCTCGTCATCCCCGAGTGCCGACGCCTGTGCTGCAGTTTTGCTTGTCACGTCACTCATCGCTTTTGAATGATACTTTCAACTGGCATCGACATCGTCGAAGTTTATCGCATCGCCGAAACCATGACGAGGACTCCGCGTTTTGGCGAGCGCGTCTTCACCGCGGCCGAACGTGCATACTGCGACGCAAAAGGCGCCGCGGCTGCGCAGTCCTACGCCGGGAGATTCGCAGCAAAGGAAGCGTTTCTAAAAGCACTTCAAACGGGATGGCGTGGCAAGATCACTTGGCATGACATCGAGATCCTCTCCGACGACCAAGGTGTGCCGTCAATGAACGTCACGGGCGAGGCGTCGACACTATTCAAAAAAACCGGCGCGTCCCGGATGCACATTTCAATCTCGCACACCTCGGAACACGCCGTCGCATTCGTCATTTTCGAGCAGTAGCTCGAATCGCTTTTAAGGCAAAGCCTCAAAGTCCATATTCGATATGGAATCGACGACGCTAATCGTCCTCGTCTCAAAGGCATATCGCCGGACTTGGACCGTTGCAATATACACGCGTCCCGATGGAATACCGTCGATCGAGTAGAAGCCGAACGAATTCGAGTTCCCGATAAACGTATTACCTTCTCCGTCAGTCAACGTGATCTTCGCACCGCCGAGTCCAACACCGGCGGACGTGATACGTCCGGAGATCGTGGTTCCGGCGGCCGTCGGAACGAGATCACCGAACAACGTCCAGTCTGAGAAGTCGCTGATGCCGGTTGTCGACATCGTGTTCTGATGGATGTTGATCGTGTCCGGCATCTCCGTAAAGACACCGCTCTCGAAACGATACAGATCGAACGTCGACTCGGATGGAACCGTCGCCGGTATATCACCGTCGAGATAATGGAACGTAAGGTTCGCGGTCAGATCGCCGTTCTCGGTCAGCGTCCAATAACGCATTAACGCCGCCGGCACACTTGGAGCATTTGGATGAGCTCCCTGCGTCGCTTTTGCCGTAAGGCTTGATGGTACTGTTCCGAGACCTGTCAGTTGTGCATCGACCGGTGAGTACCCTCGCTGAGTTCCTACCGGGAAGCTGAACGATCCGAGACTCGTAAACTGCTTCTCGAGATTGCCGTTCACAAAACCGCTGATACGCGTCACGGTCGCACTCGGTCCGAGTGTGATCTTGTTGGCGCCGGTGAACAGCGTGCTGCCACCGAGGACAAGATTACCGGTGACCGTGATGTTACCGGTCAACGTGGTATTCGGAGCATCGATACTCAGATCTGTGAACGCGCCCGCGCCGATCGTCTGCGGATTTGTATTGCTCGCGGCATCAAGTTGCGATTCGATCACATCCTGAATACCGACAGGCACGTTCGAGAAGAAGTCGTAGCCCGTTAACGCCTCGACTTGATCGACCGTCGCAATATACTTCTGCCACGGGTCGGTCATGATGCCTTGCTTGTTCGGCATGATGACAGCGATCGTACGCGTCGACGTCGTCACTCGACTGACGTCATTGTCGCCGCTCGGAAGAAGAATAACGACCTTCCATGTGTACGCGGGAACCGTCACATGGCCATTCGCGATCGTCGTCGCAGGACCATTTGCACCGACTCCACCGATGCCGGCAGCACCGCTGATGATGTACATCTCATTGCCGCTTAGCATGCCCCTCAATGCGCTTTCCAAATCTTCCCACGGGCCCTGATTGTTGTTCGGAGCCTGCGGCATCATGTTCGTCATGAAGAACGTCGCCGAGTTGTTCGGGATCGTGCTTGTTCGATCCGCAGACGGAGTGTTATGTCCGCGGTCAAACCCGGATCCGGAGTAATCAAACTCGTTCACCTGATACCAACCAGCCGGGAGGCTCGGGTCCGCACGGAAATCGTCCTGACGCGGAGCACTTCCGATCCACGTGCTGTCGAGATGCCAGCTCACCCAATTCGGCCGTCCGTTGTCACGGTGATACGACATCACGTACTGACTCTTTTCCAACAAGTAATTGGTCGGGTTATTTACATCCGTCGTTGCACCGGATGGATTTCCCATCGTGAGATGAAGTCCCGGGTCGCTCGTCGGGCTCACCAGTACCGTTATCGGCGCACTGGCATTGCGCGCCTGGGCATCGGTTACCGAGGTCGGTACTGACTTTGATCCGCTCGAGGTGTTCGCCGGAACCAATGCCATGTACGAGAACGTGTTGTCGCCGGCCGTGACGTCACCGTTCGTTCCGTCATCGAAGAACGGTTGCGAAGCCAAACCACCGATCGATGTAAGATCGCCGACGACGGCGATTCCCGTGCTCATGGGATTCGTCGCGGGATTCACGGTGACGGTCAGTCGCGTCGAAGTTCCTGCCTCGACATTCGACG
>DATEOJ010000489.1:0-12160 GCA_035274235.1 Pyrinomonadaceae bacterium | reverse complement strand
AAGACGGAACGATTCCGAGCGAGGCGGTTGAAGAGATCAGGTCAAAGGCGGCGTTTACTGTCGAACGAATAAACGAGATCGAGAAGACGATCGATCACGACGTCATCGCTTTCACGACCAACCTCGCGGAGAACATCGGACCTGCATCTCGCTTTGTCCATTACGGACTGACGTCGAGCGATGTCGTCGACACCGCTAACGCTCTTCTTCTCAAAGACGCGTCGGACCTACTTTTGAAAAAGGTCGACGCTCTTCTCGAAGTCCTCAAGCGACGAGCATTCGAATTCAAGGACACACCGCAGATCGGCAGGACGCACGGCATCCACGCGGAGCCGAGTTCCTTCGGACTCGTCTGGGCGCTCTGGTATTCCGAAATGGAGCGCAATCGAGCACGACTTGAAACGGCGAGAGAGCGCATCGCGGTTGGGAAGATCAGCGGGGCGGTCGGGGCGTTCGCTCATCTCGCACCCGATGTCGAGGAGCGTGTGTGCAAGAAGCTCGGCATCAAAGCCGCCGACGTTTCCACGCAGGTAATCCAGCGTGACCGATACGCGGAATATCTCTGCACGCTTGCGATCGTCGCATCGACGCTTGAGAAGGTCGCGTTGCAGGTTCGTCATTGGCAGCGGACCGAAGTCCGCGAGGCGCAGGAGGCTTTTAAGAAGGGTCAGAAAGGCTCGTCAGCTATGCCGCACAAAAGAAACCCGATCCTATCGGAGCGCATCTGCGGAATGGCGAGGACGGTCAGGGCGAATTCGATCGTCGGTCTCGAGAATGTCGCTCTCTGGCACGAACGCGACATTTCGCATTCGTCCGCCGAGCGCATCGTTCTCCCTGATTCATCGGCCACGCTTGATTACATTCTCGCGAAAACGACTTCGCTTCTGGATACGCTCGTCGTCTATCCCGAGAACATGATGAAGAATCTCGAGTTGACGCGTGGTTTGGTTTTTAGCGGGCAGTTGATGCTAGCACTGACACAGAAGGGAGTGTCACGTGAAGACGCATACGTCTTCACACAGCGGAACGCGATGAAAGTCTGGGATGAAGGCGGGGAGTATTGCGAGCTTATAAAGAGCGACGCGGACGTCTCTGCTCACCTATCGGCTGAAGAGATCGACCGCGTCTTTGATCTAAAACACTACTTGCGAAATGTCGACAAGGTGTTTGCCAGGGTATTTGGTTAGTTGGACCACTTATCGGCCATATCGCCGATCACCGGAAGCTTGAACGTCTCACCCGTATAGCCTTTGTATCCGGCAAAGATACCAAGAGCGATAAGGCCAAGTATCGCGACCCAGACGAGCAGTCCGAGCAGCGTTGCGAGAGCCCCCGATTGGGTTACGAGCGCAACCACGACGAGCAGGATCTCAATGACGACGACCGTGACGATCGTAACGGCGGTCCAAAGAAGCGACTGCATCGCGTGAAATCGAGGAAGCTTGTTAGCTTTATCGGTGACAAGCACGATGATGCTGTAGATCAGTCCCGCCGGAACGCAAATGTTCAAATAACAAACCAGAGCGCCCACGTTGTTGTCCAACCCGAGTGCGGTTTTCCCGCCCGACATGTTTTGCATAGTGACTTTGTTTCTCCTTTATGGGGATTCGATTCTTTCCAAGGAACTGGCAGATAAAGACTTGGTGAAAGTTATCACAAGACGTTGATTAAAACAACGAACTACGGCAGAATCTACAATTTCTTTGAGGGAGATATGAAGGCAAAAGTTTACGTAACACTAAAGCCGAGCGTCCTCGATCCGCAGGGCAAGGCCATACACCATTCCGTCGAATTGATGGGCTTCGAAAAGATCGCGGATGTAAGGCAAGGCAAGTACTTCGAGATCGCTCTCGACGACGCGGTGACCGAAGCTGAAGCAAGAGAGTCGGCGGAGCGGATCGCGAGAGACGTTCTTGCGAATCCGGTTATTGAGGATTATAGGGTCGAGATCGTTGATCGTTGATCGTTGGGGAGCGATCATTCCTAAAAATATAGAGAGAGGAAGGTATGGCTCCCACGAATTTTGAGAACTTGCGCATCTATGCCCTCGCCGAGCAACTCGCAGATAAGATCTGGGATATCGTAAAGGGATGGGATGGCTTTTCCCGGGCCACCGTAGGCGAGCAAATCGTAAACGCGGCTGATAGCGTAGGTGCAAACATTGCCGAGGGAATAGGCCGATGGGGCCTGCAGGATCAATAGCGGTTTTTGTATATCTCTCGAGGATTACTGAATGAAACGAAGCACTGGCTTCGTCGAGCGTATCGACGCGGGCTCTTGAACATTGAGGACACTGTGTTCCTGAAGAACGTGCTAGATGAACTCGGTCCGAAGTTGAATGCTTACATTAACTCGGTGACGCGCCTTCGAAACAAACAGCAACGATCGACGATCAACGATCAACCAACAAAGTAATGAAATTCGGAGTCATAGTTTTCCCAGGTTCAAATTGCGATCACGACGCTTATCACGTCGTGTCGAAACATGTCGGCCAGCCCGTGGATTTTATCTGGCATAAAGAGACCGACTTGAGTGGCTACGACGCGGTGATCGTCCCCGGCGGATTCTCGTATGGAGATTATCTTCGTGCAGGGGCACTCGCGCGATTTTCGCCGGTGATGAACGCGGTCAAGAATTTCGCTGCGGAAGGGAAGTTTGTATTTGGGATCTGCAACGGATTTCAGATCCTCTGCGAAAGCGGATTGCTCCCGGGTGCTCTGATGCGGAATGCCGGTCTTCACTTCGCGTGCAAGCATATAAACATTCGTACGGAGAATCAGAGCACTCCTTACACGAACCAGCTCGAGAACGGCCGCGTTCTTTCGATCCCGATCGCACATGCAGAAGGCAACTATGTATGCGACGACGCGACGTTCGATCAGCTCGAAGAAAATAACCAGATCGTCTTTCGTTACTGCGACGAGAACGGCGAGACGACTGCGGAGTCAAATCCGAACGGAGCACGTTCGAATATCGCCGGCGTTTGCAATCTTGATCGCAACGTCCTCGGCATGATGCCGCACCCGGAACGCGCTTGCGAAGAACTTCTCGGTTCGAACGACGGTCGAGATATATTTCGTTCGCTAACGCACGCGATCGAATCAAATGGAAGACATTAAGTGGGAGCTCACACTTAAAAGGAAAGGGCCGCCAAACTGGCGGCCACTTTTATTTCCCATTCTGCGTTCCTTAGTAAACTGCTTTGTCCTTCTCGCCGGCACCAGAGCTGATGTGCACTCCACCGTTGGTCGTGATCAGTCGGATCGGAGCGCCGCCGCCATTCAACGCGGTGTTGATCTTCAGCGGTTTCATGTGACGGTCCGGACCCTTCACGTCTTCGCGAGTCACGTTTAGCGCCGCGATGCTGCTATGGAATCCGCCGTTGACTGTGCCCGTTTCGATATTCGCGGCATAGCCTTCGGACATCTGTAGATGGACGCCGCCATTAGTGGTGGTAACATCGAGACCGTTACCTCTCCAAGCAGTGCCTGCGAGTTGAACGTGAACACCGCCATTCGTTGTGCGGCCTTTGACGTCACCGGCGACATCATTGAGGTGTACGCCGCCATTCATCGTCTCAAGTTCCATCGTCCCCTCTACACCGGAGATCCCGATGCCGCCATTGCGCGCTTTCAGATTCAGGTTCGTGTTTCGCGGAACGGAGATCTCGTATGACACTGACCAGTCGCGATCGGTCGGAGCGTCGGCCGTAATGACACCACCCGTCGAGATCTTGATCGAGTTAACAAGCGATTGAGCTATTTCTTCAGAAGTTCCCCAGGCCACAACACAAGCGCGGATCCCGATGTCGGACCGGTTGCTGCCCAGCACCTTGATGCCGCCGTTTTGTTGGCCGTCCACCGAGATCGAGCCGCTTGCCGGGATCGTCATCTCCCGTAGATCGCGGACGTTGGCTTTATCACTGTTTCCCCAGCCCGAGGAACAGAAACCTCTCGCCATCTTCTCTGTTTTGTATGCGTGTTTGTCTGTCTTCTCGGCCTTCTCCTGGCCGAACAGAATTGTCGTTGATAGGAAAAGTAGTGCGGTTGCGAGTGCTGCCTTCAGCACGAGCCATATGATCGAAGTCGCTTTCATTGCGGTAGAACCTCCATTGTTTGGTGATTATTTCCTTTCTCTAAGAGGTAAACACCAACGCTTTCCGTTTTGTGACACAGAAATATGGATTAAATGAGGGGTCCGAGATGAGAGGTGAGAAATGCGTGATGAGGCGGTGAGAGTAGGGGTGGACTACCTAAAATTTTCGTGCGTGAAACTAATAGCCAACAGCTAACGGCTAACAGCTAGTATTCCCCCGCTGAGATTATTCCAAACTCGGGACATCGGTCGTCAGGGGGAAGTTTAGCTATTGGCTATTAGCTCTTGGCTATTAGCTCATTCTCCGCATCTAACTTCGAGACCGCGCGGCATCAGTTTCCAATCAAGAACTTCCGCGCCGGGTTCGGACGCGAGAGCTCTCTCGACGTCTTCCTTGCGACCCTCTTCACAGAACAACGCGATGCACCCACCACCGCCGGCACCGCAGACCTTCGGAGCGATCGCCCCGTTCGCGAGTGCCTTGTCGATGAGCATGTCCATCTGCGGCGTTGTGATGTGAGGTGAAAGACGCTTTCGTTCGGGGTGCGAGTCGCGAAGTATCTCACCTACAGAATCCCAGTCGCTCTTGAGCAATGCGGCTCGCATGGCGATGGACTTGTCGCGGATGCCCTCGAAGATCTCGAACAACTCCCGATCGCCATCGATGTGACGCTTTGTGATCTCCCAGTTATTTGTTCCGGAGTTGCGCGGTTCGCCGGTGTAAAGAACGACAGTGCGTCGTTCGAGCGTCTCGGTATCGATGTCGAGTGCCTCGCGTTGCATTCCTGCGGGGCTAAAGTGAATTGACGCGGCACCGCCGTACTGAGCAGAATAGTAATCCTGATAACCCGTCGGGACACGGATGACCTGACACTCGACCGCCGCTGCGATCGGTATGAATCGATCGGGCGTGTATCGATCACCAACCAGTCGGTTGAGAGCTCCGATGCATGCGATATTCAGCGTCGACGATCCCGCGAGCCCTGCTCCTGCAGGTGCCTCCGACTCGGTGATCATGTTGAAGCCGGTTTCAGGTTTGAAGAAGTAAACAAGCTTGGAGAGAAGTTCAAGACGCGGCTCGTCTTTGAGTTCGCTCATCCGATCAAGGCTCGTCTCGAATTTCACACCTCGATCAACAGACTCGAGGACAATACGGTCGTCGTCGCGAGTTTCGATCCTGCACTTGGCGAGCAAGCTTACCGCGAAGTTTACCGTTGCCGCGCCTTCGTGAAACAAGAACAAGGGCGGAATATCAATTGTTCCTCCAGCGAGATCTACTCTCGTCGGAGCGGAAGCTTCAATAATCATTTGTGGATTGGTCGTGGTTCGTCGTTCGTTGTTCGTGGTTGACCGGGAGATTGTAGCAAAACGGACAACGAACAACGAACCACCATCAACGAACGAGGCTCACTTCTTTCCAGCCTCTGCTTTCTGCGCGATCTCTTTCTCGTCACGATGCTGGTCGCGGGTTAGGTGAAGGCGTTCGCCAAGGTCGTGAAGTTTTCCTTGAGCGACTTCTTCGACGGCGTGAAACGTCTCCTCGATGCGGTGGATGGTTTCGGGGCTCGTCTCCTCGACTTTCTCCGACAGCCAGAAGCGTTCGATGACGTAGAAGATGATGATCGCGGTAAGGACGACGAAGAATAGTGCGACTCCGATCTGGCGGAAGTCGCCGATGATCGAAGTTATAGCACCGCTGAAGAAGTAACCGGCACCCGAGAGAAGGAGAACCCAGGTAAAGCAACTTATGCCGTCGAGTACGATAAAGCGCAGGAATGGCATTTTCCCGATCCCATAGAAGACGCACATCGCCGCGCGTATGCCGTAGATATATTTCGAAATGACAATCGCAAATCCGCCGAACTTGTCGATGAGCTTCTCGATCCGCGGCTGCGCCATCTGGTAGAAGCGATAGTGCTTTGCGTTTTCGTGTGCGACACGTCCGACACCGTATGCGACGCAGTCGCCAACCATACCGCCAAGCGTTCCGAACAGTATGACTTTGATGAAACTGTAAGGTCCGAAGAATCCGCCGTGAGCCATGGTTCCCGAGATCAAAAGGGTAATATCGCCTTCGACTGTGCACAGCGCGAAGACCGCATATATACCGTATTGTTCGATGATCTGGGAAAGATGATCCATAGAGATCGTCGGAAAAGCGCGCGTTGTCGGGCTGACAAAAGAGTAACTTTCGAGCGGTGGGGAGTCAAAGTGATCGGAGCGCAAGCGTCTCGCTTGCGACGTCGCGACGCGACAATCACACGCCTCGGGCTTCAGATCTTTTTCGGGCTTCGCCCTCATTGCAAGCGAGACGCTTGCGCTCCAGTCGCCACCCCACTAAAATCGCAACTAGTTTTTCCCAAGGAAATTATGAGCGAAACGGCGGATCAGGTCGGCAGGCGTGTCGGCATTGAAGCTTCGGTGGGATTGTTTCGGGCGGTATGCCTGGACGGCGAAGGAGCGATCGTCGGAACAGAGACGGCACCCGTCCAACTTGCGGACAGCTCGCTTCCTCAACTGACTTCGTTCATCGCCGCATTGGCAGGGAAGTTCGGCGGCTTCGACAGAGTCGGGATCGCGGTTCCTGGTCTTATTCATCGCGAGTCCGGACGCGTCGCTTACTCGGCTCATATTCCCGAGCATTCCGCTCTCGACCTCGCTGCTGAAGTTGAGAAAGTAGCTGGCGTAAAAGCGTTTATCGAGAACGACGCCAACGCCGCGGCATACGGGGAACTAAAGCTCGGTGCGGGGCGGGGCAGCGCGAATCTGTTCTATGTCACATTGGGGCTCGGTGTTGGCGGGGCTCTCATTCTAAACAGCAAGATCTGGCGCGGAGTGTCGGGATTTGCCGGGGAGTTCGGCAATGTCGCGGTTAACTCCGACGGCCTTCGCCTTGAGGACGTCGCCTCCGCGGCGAACATTGTCCGCCGTACTCGAACTCGCTTCAATCGCGACAGCACCTCATCGCTCAACGCTCTGCAGGAAGAACAGATATCGATTCATAAGATCGTTGCGGCGGCCGAGAATGGCGACGATTTCGCGAGTCTTATGCTCGAACGCACGGGCAGCTACGTCGGTACCGCGATCGCGACCGTGATAAATCTTCTCAACATCGAGAAGATCGTTATCGGTGGTGAGATCATGCAGGCCGGCCATCTCGTTCTTGACGCGGTCGTCCGGCGTGCCCGGGAGCTTTCCTTTGGTCCGTCGTTCGAAAATGCGGATATCGTCGAAGGCGAACTCGGCGAAAATGCACCGGCGATCGGTGTTGCCCTCATCGCAAACGAGCACTGAGCCGGCTCCGCGGGACAAATATTATTTGACTGATGAGATTTGCTAATTATGTTGCACGTTGCGCATAAGGTGCGTAGTGTAAATAATTTTCTAGACGCTGGTATTTGCGGAATTTACGGGATTCGGTAGAATCTTAGAAAGTTTTACGGAACCTTTCTCAAATAAAGTATTCGGCGTTCTTGGAATACCGAGGCCAGGTACCTCACCAGCCAGGTAACCGTTGAGGTTTATCCATTCAGAACCGGCGGGAGACTTGAATTAATGGCGCAATTTTTTCACAAGAGTGCAAACAACATCGCACGGATCAGTATGATTCTCGGCGTTGTTCTTGCGGGGACGGCGTTTTACGTCTACACGCAAGTTGCCCGATCGTCTTATCTCACCGGCCGATATCTCGAAAAGCAACAGCCGGTGCAGTTTAGTCACAGACACCACGTTGGCGACGACGGTATCGACTGCCGCTATTGTCACTCGACCGTCGAGACGACCGCGTCTGCGGGAATGCCGTCGACGCAGACGTGTATGAACTGTCACAGTCAGCTCTGGGCGGACGCACCGTACCTCGAGCCGGTCCGGGCCAGCTTCCGCGAAAACAAACCCATCGAGTGGGAACGCGTACACGACCTTCCAGAGTTCGCTTACTTCAATCACAGCATTCACGTAGCAAAGGGAGTCGGTTGTTCGACTTGTCACGGCCAGGTCGACAACATGGCCGCGGTGTTCCAGGAGAACACGCTGCAGATGGAATGGTGTCTCGCGTGTCACCGTGAGCCGGAGAAGTTCATTCGACCGAAGTCCGAGATCTTCAATATGGATTGGCGGGACGGCGATCTTGATCCGGAGCAGAGGGTCGCGTTGAAAGCGGAATACAAGATTCGCAACAAGGAAATGATGACGAGTTGCTCAACTTGCCATCGCTAGTTTGAAAGCTTAGCCACAGAGGCCTCGGAGTTATTTTTAAGAATAGCCGGCCGCCGGATCACCTCTGTGTGCTCGGTGGCGAAACGTGTAAGAAACAGAATGCCTAGTCAGGATAGCAATAACAACTTTGCATTGATGCGGGACAAGATCTTGTCTCAGAACGGTAAGGAGTACTGGCGCAGTGTCGACGAATTCGTGGATGCCCCCGAGTTCGAAGAGTTCGTCAAGCGCGAGTACCCGGTGCATTCGGAGAACTGGGACGCGGTCAGTCGTCGCACTTTCGTGAAGCTCATGGGCGGTACGCTCGCGCTCGCGGGACTATCCGGCTGCGTTATCCAACCCGCCGAGAAGATCGTTCCTTATGTTCGCCCTGAAGAGGACATGCTTCCCGGAAAGCCGATGTTCTTTGCGACAGCGATGACGTTGGGCGGTATGGCGACGGGTCTGCTTGCAAAGTCGTACGACGGGCGTCCGATCAAGCTCGAGGGTAATCCGGAACATCCGGGCAGCCTTGGTGCGACTGATCAGTACGCACAAGCAGCTCTGCTCGACATGTACGACCCGGATCGTTCGCAGGAAGTCACGTTTCGAGGAGCTCCGAAGACTTGGCCGAACTTGATGACCACTCTCCGCGCCGCGATCGAAGAAAATCGTGTTGATGGAGGAGCGGGAGTCCGATTCCTGACGCCGACCATCACATCGCCGACGTTGATCGACCAGTTCCGACGTGTTTCTGCGGAACTGCCCGGAGCGCGTTGGGTCCAATACGAACCGATCAATAACGACAACGCTATCGCCGGTGCGAAGTTGGCATTTGGGTCGCCGGTCCAGACGATCTACAAGTACGACCTCGCGGATCGAATCCTGACGCTCGACAAGGACATCTTCTCGGATTTCAACGTCCGCTATAAAAAGGATTACGCGAAGAAGAAAAACCTTCGCGGTGATAACAAACAGATCAATCGTCTCTACTCGATCGAGACTACGATGACGTTGACCGGTGCGAAGGCCGATCACCGTATCGCGGTGAAGCCGAGCCAGATGGTCGAGATCGCAAAGGCGATCGCTACAGCGCTTGGTGTTGGCGGAGCAGCGTCTACGTACACCGAGAACGCACAGTGGATCGCCGCGATGGCGAAAGACTTGCTCGCGAACCGCGGGAAGTCGATCGTTGTTGCCGGCGACAACCAGCCGCCGGTCGTACATGCTCTCGCTCATTTGATGAACGGAGCACTCGGCAATGCGGGTCAGACCGTTGTTTACGCCGATCCGTTCACACCTTCAGAGAAAACCCAGATCGAGCAGCTACGCGAGCTCGTTGCCGACATCGACGGCGGTCGCGTGAAAATGCTTGTCGTCCTTGGCGGCAATCCGGTCTACAACACGCCCGCAGATCTTAAGTTGAATGCCGAGCGAATGAATCGGATTCCTTTGCGTGTACATCTCGGGACGCACATGGATGAGACCGCTGAGCTCTGCCATTGGCACGCATCGGAAAAACATTTTCTCGAATCGTGGAGCGACACCCGTGCATATGACGGAACAGTGTCGATCGTTCAACCGCTGATCCAACCGCTTTACGACAGCAAGAGTGCCCACGAAGTCGTCCAACTTTTCTTCCGCGAGAACTTCGATCAGAAAGATTACGACATCGTTCGAGCTTACTGGCAGGCGCAAAACATAACTGCGGCTGCTCCGGCTGCTGCGGCCGCTGTGGCATCGCCCGCACCGGCAGCGTCGCCCGCTGCAAACGCAAACGCTAATACCGCCGCGACCGCGCAAGCCAGTACTGCTGCCGCGAATACCGCACCCGCTGCGAATAGACCTGCAGCAGCGGCACCGGCACGAGCGACCGGGGGACCGAGGTCGTTCGAAGATAACTGGCGGAAGATCGTTCATGACGGGATCATCCCGAACACTGCGCCGGCGACGAGGTCGATGGCGGCTACCGCCGGATTCCTAAGTCAGCCTGCCGCTCCTGCAGCGCAAAACTCAGGCGCGCTCGAGATCGCGATCCTTCCGGATCCGAGCGTCTACGACGGTCGGTTCACGAATAACGGATGGCTTCAGGAACTCCCGAATCCGATCACCAAGATCACGTGGGAGAACGTTGCTCTTGTCAGTCCGAAAACTGCGGCTGACCTCAACCTCAACCGCGGTAATGACGAAGAAGAGCGTTCAGGTGGTGAACGGCCGCCGAGTTTCATCACATCGCATGGTTCGAATATGTATTCGGACTTGGTGACGGTCAACTACAACGGTGGAACGGTTTCAAAGCCGGTTCCCGTTTGGATCGCACCGGGGCAGCCCGATGGCGTCGTTACGATCTTCATGGGATACGGACGCACCCGAGCGGGTCGTGTCGGAACGGGGCTCGGTTATAGCGCGTTCGATGTGATGCGTTCAGACGCGATGAGCTTTGGAACCGGTCAGGTAACGAAGACCGGCGAAAAAGGAGAGATCGCGTCGACCCAGATCCACTTCAACATGATGGGTCGCGACATCCTCCGTGTGTGGGATGCGAACAATCTCGAGTCCGAAGTCGAACAGGCGAACCGAAAGCCGGCGAACCAGGACTTCTATAAAGACTCGATGTACGCGACGGCCGCCGAGGGATATCAGAAAGAATACGAAAAGCACAATAAGTGGGGCATGTCGATCGACCTCAACTCGTGCGTCGGTTGTAACGCGTGTGTGCTCGCATGTCAGTCGGAGAACAATATTCCGGTGGTCGGAAAAGAACAGGTCGGTCGAAGCCGTGAAATGCACTGGCTCCGTATCGATGCGTACTTTACCGGCGAAGACATGAATAAGCCGGAAGGTCCGCACTTCCAGCCGGTCCTTTGTCAGCAGTGCGAACAGGCACCGTGCGAGGTGGTCTGTCCTGTGACGGCGACCGTCCACAACGCAGAAGGTCTTAACGACATGGTTTATAACCGCTGCGTCGGAACTCGTTACTGCTCAAACAACTGTCCGTACAAAGTAAGACGGTTCAACTTCCTTCTTTACCAGGATTGGGATACGCCGCAGTACAAACTCATGCGTAACCCCGACGTTTCGATCCGCAGCCGCGGTGTGATGGAAAAGTGCACCTACTGCACACAGCGCATCTCTCAAGCTCGTATCGAGGCGCAGAAAGAAGGACGTCCGATCGCTGACGGTGAAGTCATCACGGCGTGTCAGTCGGCATGCCCGACCGATGCGATCGTCTTCGGTGACATGAACGATAAGCAGAGCCAGGTCGCGCATATCAAACAGGATCCGCGCAACTACAAGCTTCTGAACGAACTGAATACTCAGCCACGCACGACCTATCTGGCGGAGTTGAAGAACCAGAATCCGGAGATGCCGGACTACAGACCGTTCAAGAAGGACGCTCACGGTACGGAAGCACCGCACGGAGAAACCAAGCCTGCGGCAACCACTGAAGGTCATTGATCATTGTTAGTCGAGTTTTCCACGCTGCCTGAGCGGGAAAACCGTTTGCGAGAAACATGCAGGATTTAAAAAGGATCCAGGAAAAAATTTACCCACCGATGGTCGAGGGCGACCATACGTTCGGCACCGTGTCGGACAAGATCGGTGACGTAACACTTAAGAAGAAGACGCCGTTCCACTGGTTTATCGGGTTCGGCATCGCGTTCATGGTCGCGCAGCTTCTTATGTTCACGGTCGTCACCCTCCTTGCACGCGGTATCGGCATCTGGGGTAACAACCAGCCGGTCGGATGGGCGTTCGACATCATCAACTTCGTTTGGTGGATCGGTATCGGTCACGCCGGTACGTTGATCTCGGCGATCCTTTTGCTGCTCAATCAGAAGTGGCGTACGTCGATCAACCGTTTCGCGGA
>DATEOJ010000488.1:0-4103 GCA_035274235.1 Pyrinomonadaceae bacterium | reverse complement strand
TACATGATGGGTCTCATTCTTCGCGGCGATCCGTCGGCGGCGTATCTCGCGCTGAACACGCTGGCCGTTCCGAATTCCACCGGACACTGGCTACTCGCGTTCATGCTCCAGTTCGTCGGTCCCTTTGCCGCGACGAAGTTGATCGCTACTTTCACCTTCGCTGGAATGACCGCTTCTGCCGGATGGCTTCGTTGGAAAACGGTCGGGTCGGGCGGAGTGATTCCTAGCATGCTTATCGGAGCGACGTTAGCGTTCAACTGGATGTGGCTTGCGGGGTTCTACAACTTCTCGATCGGCGTGATCGTCTTCGTCTTTACGGTCGGGCTTTATTACTCTTGGCGCGGCAATGTGACACCGGTGCGTTTTGTGGTTCTCGCGAGTTTTCTCGTGCTCGGCTATTGGAGTCACATCGTCAGTTTCGCGATGCTCGCCGGAACGGTGAGTCTGCTCGCGGTGTTTGGTGAGACATCCGATCGAAGGTCGACGATCTTACGGACTCTCCCCGCCGTCATCCCCGTACTCGCTCTCTTTTTCTGGTTTCGATCAGTCGCGGCTCCGGCCGGCGATTCGCTCACACCTCATTGGCGTTCGCTATCGAGTATTACGTCTCCGACTGCATGGATAATGCAGATGCTCTCTGCCGATCCCTTTGTGATCATCAGCCGGAAACTGCTCCCGTTCGTTGATCAGGGCTCTCCGTTTTTCCAACTTGCCGCTCCGGTACTTTGGATCGCGGTGGGGACGGCCTGTCTTATCGCTGCGTCATTGTTCGTTTCAACTGAAAGGTCAAAAGGACGGATCGTGTTTGGCGCGATCGTCGCGATGTCGCTTCTTGTCGCACTTTTTGCACCCGACGATTTTGGTCTGACGAACGGGAGCATAATACGCGAGCGGATATTATTGTGCGGTTTGTTTCTCACCGTGTGTCTGATCGGAGTTTCGGGCCGACTGCAAGCTATCGCGAGGATCGGGATCGCCTGTTTTGCGTTTGCGTTTCTATATCAGACCGCGGCGCTTTGGGATTACTCATTATCGTCTAACAACGTTGCGAAAGAATTTCTCGCGGCGAAAGAACATATTTCGGACGGCTCAACGATAGCGTCGGTCGTGGTCGCAAGGACGCCGTCGAGGTTCTCATCGTACCCGGTTCCTCAGATGAACGCTTATAACGGCATCGGCCGCGATGTTCGCGTCTGGGACAACTATGAAGTCGGTCATTATCTGTTCCCGGTCGTGGCTGCGTCCGCTGCAGATCGAGAGTTTGTCCACGAACTGATCCAAGTCAACGCGTTGTCGATCTACAACCCGGCGGATCTTGACGAGAAACTTCAAAGACTGGATCGGTGCCTGGAGCTCAACCACCAGAAAGTGAACGTGATGGTAGTTTGGGATGCGGACCCGAAAGTGTCCGCGGTGTTATCGAAATGGTTTGAAGACGTGCCGTTCTACTCGAACGAGCGACTCAAGCTATTGCGGCATCGCTAGTCTTTCGTGAAAGACTCTTCGTATGCGCTGATCGCTTTTGCCGCAGCATCGCGCTCGTCAAAGTTCTGCAGAACAAATTCACGCCCGTCACGAGCAAGTTGATCCCGTAGTTCCGCATTGTCCTTTAGCAACACGATAGCGTTCGCCAAAGCTTTCGAATCGCCGGCCTCGATCAGAATTCCTGTCTGGCCGTCTTTGACCGCTTCGGGGATCGCGTATACGTTTGTCGAGATCGACGGCCGCCCGAGCGCCATCGCTTCGAGCAACGCGATGGGCAGGCCTTCCACAAAACTCGGTAACGCAAATGTGTCTGCGATCCTGAAGAAGCGGAGGATCTCGGTCCGCTCGGTTCCAACCGACTCGGATAACACAAGCCGGAATTTCTCGCCGAGCCCATAATCGTCGAGACGCTTCTGATCCGCAGCGTCCGGCAATTTCGGCGTCAGCCATACGAAGCTAATGTCGTCTCGCGTTTGAAGAACTTCTCTTGCCGCATCGAGAAGCACCCAACGACCTTTGCGATCGATAAACTGCCCGACAGACAGAACGACAAAATCAGTTGATGGTATATCGAGCGATGCGAGCGTCGAATCGCGATCGAAGGCGGTGGCGAGTGCATCGTCGATCTGCGGCGGGTCGACCGCGGTGAAGGTCACGCGGATACGATTCCAGAACTCATCGGTAACCCAACCACGCAGACGGTTCTTCGTGTCGTTGTTCGATGCGAAGAAGTTGATGCCTCGGAGTCGTGAGACAAAATTGAAACGAGCTTTCCAGATCGCCGTTCGCCAGGAAGCCGCCTCTGGAAGGAAATTGTGAAGAGTCAGAAATAGCTTCGCACCGCGCATCGACATCGCGGTTAGAAACGAAACCGATTGCCACGGAGCGATCTCGACATGAAAGACCGTGTCGCTCACATCGAACTTCATCAACCGGCGGAAGGTTCGATATTCGACTTTTATCCGATTGAGTTGCCGCGAGAGTTTTCGACTGATCGTCGATGCGGGATCAAAATCCAAATTGTAGTCGGTGAGTTCGTACTCAATACCGAGCTGTTCGAGAAAGCGGATCATCTCCGGGGACGACTTTCTCGGCAGAATGACGAGGATATCCCGATCGCGACGGGCGATCTTCATGATCGCGAGGAAATAGACCTGAGCACCACCCCAGTTCAGATAATTCCAAACGAATACTATCCGGCGCGGTTTCGTCATCGTAGCGTTATCCGATCGAGTTCGGGTGGCTTAGCGAACTCGACGGACGATTGTCGTCTAGCGTCGCGTTCTTGTAGAGCTCCGATAATGGCGGCTCGTCCTGCTCGAAAGCCCAGCGGCCCTCAACATTTTTTCCAAGGATCGCTCGTACAAAAAAGACAGCGACAGCAAGGTAGCCTTGAAGAGCGTTAGGAGAGCTCCCGACGGTCGCATTTATCCTTCGCTTCAGGCTATGCGGATGATGCGGGTTGGCAAGTTTCGCGATCAGCGTTCCCCCCGACATTTTGGACAGCCGTTCCGGAACGTCATTCGGTTTGCAGTAGACGAGCGCTCGCGGATCGATAAGAAGTCTCCAACCGGCCTTTCGCATCCGCGGCGTATATTCAGCGTCGCCGTACTGCGGAAGCTTCTTTTCATCCATCAATCCCACTTCGCGAATTACCGCCGCCGGAAAAAGAACGCAGTTACCAACGATCAGTTCAACTTGCCAGGGAGCTTTAGGTAGCGTGTCAACCGTTTGTCTTACCCAATGCCGCATTCCGCCCCACCAGACATTCCATTTTGGTGCGACCTGGAAAATGCTACGCCGATCTTCCCAGCTGACGAGCACGGCACCGACAACGGACTTCGGATTTGCCCGCGCCGTTTCGAGCATGTGTTGAAGAAAGTACGGATCAAATTCCGAATCGTTGTTGATCGCAAGTATGAAGTCCGGCTCGTGCTTCATCGCTGCTTCAAGACCGCGATTGATCCCGCCCGTGTACCAGAGCGAACCGTTCCCCGTTACGATCTCGACATCGGGAAATTCCTGTCGAAGAGCGTCGGCGGTGCCGTCGGTCGAACCGTCATCGACGATGATCACATGCAGATCGATGTCGTGAAGATCTGCGCTAAAAAGGCTGCGGAGGCAGCCAAGCGTCAGTTCCCTGCGGTTATGCACCGGCGATATAACTTCGACCTTTAGACGCGACATTAGTAATCCAGTTCGGGTTGTTTCACGAAACGGATATCCGCCTCGACCATCAATTCAACGAGTTCGCTGAAAGTCGTCCTGGCTTTCCAACCAAGTTCCCTTTCAGCCTTCGACGGATCCCCGATAAGCAGATCGACTTCGGTCGGCCGGAAGTAGACCGGATCGATATCGACGACGACATCACCGCTATTCAGATGCTGCGGTGCGGATCCAACCTTCTCTTCAAAGCGTGACGCATCGATCGATGAAATACGACCGACCTCCTCTTCGCCTGCACCTGACCACTCAAGCTTAACGCCGATGAATCCAAACGCAGCCTCCGCAAATTCGCGGACCGAATGCGTTTCGCCCGTTGCGAGAACCCAGTCTTCCGGTGTGTCCCGCTGAACGATCCGCCACATGCCCTCACAATATTCGGGTGCAAACCCCCA
>DATEOJ010000487.1:0-14472 GCA_035274235.1 Pyrinomonadaceae bacterium | reverse complement strand
CCGGTCCCGTAGCTCAGTTGGATAGAGCGTTCGCCTCCTAAGTGAAAGGTCGCTGGTTCGAATCCAGCCGGGATCACCATAAACGTAAAAAGGGGCGACTCGAGTGGTCGCCCCTTTTGCTTTGATTATTCAACCAACTGTTACCGGCCGTGTGCAGCGGTCGCCTGTTGCTGCTTGGCGGCGTCAAACTTCTTCGAGTAGTCCTGAACGAAAGTCTTCATGACCTTGCGTCCCCAACTCGTGTCGAAGTTGAAACGTTCCATCTCCGCAAACGCCTGGTCGTAGCTCCAACCATACTTGTTAAATCGGTAGACTGCACCCGTCACGCCCGCGCGATGCTTGCCGCCTTTGCAGTGTACGTACATTACGCCGTTTGCCGGATCGTTGATCTCTTTAAGGAACGTCGCGATCGATGCTTCGCTCGGGTATACGGCGTCATCCATGGGGATATTGATGTACTTCATGCCGAGAGACTCCGCAGTCGGCTTCTCGTAACTTTCCGGATCGTTCCGGAGATCGATAACGGTCGTCACGCCGAGATCCTTTAATGACTGATACTGGTCCTGCTTCGGCTGTCCGCCACGATAATAGTTCGCGTCCATCTGACCGAAGTTCTTGATCTTGATATTTGGGAATGCCTCGGCTGTCTTTGAGACCTGTGAGAAAGAGACCGTTGCGAATGCGAGAATTAAAGTCGCGAAAGCGAACAGGGAGCGTGCAAAAGATTTCATTATTCCTCCAATATATTTGACCTTTGATAGCGTGAGGTCGATGTCAATTTAACTGGAAAACCAACGGCTGACCGGTGAAGTGGCGGGCCATTGGTGCGGCAGAAATTAGACGGTAAACGGGTATGAGGGGTTGTCGTTAAATTCGCCTGGCGGGTGCCCGGACTTTCGTCCAAAATGACCGAAAATAGCGACTTGAAAATCGCTAAATACAAAGTTTCCTAGTTTTATGGAAACGTAATCCGAATGGACCTTTTTATTAAATGAACGGAAGAAACCAATGATCAAGCACGGTGGCGAACATTTTTATCGCTAACGGCCCGGCGGAACTCTATTCACATCTCTGCGCGACCGCGTCTGCAACTGGACGCGGTTTTTGCATTTTATAAAGGCTTTTTATTTTGTCCCGATTATGGCAACTTAAAAACATGCAAAAGATCGTGACCGCGGAGGAGATGCACGCCATCGATCGTCTGACGACGGAGAAGTACGGTATCTCGCAACTGCTCTTAATGGAGAATGCCGCCCACGCCGCGAGCCGGGTGATCGTTGAAAAGATGGGCGGATCGGTCGAGGAGAAATCGATCCTCATCCTATGCGGCAAGGGAAACAACGGTGGCGATGGTGCCGCGCTTGGCCGGATACTTTGGCAGCAGGGAGCCGATGTCGAGGTCTGCTTGTTCGGCGTTGTCGAGGATACAAAGGACGAGGCACGAACAAACTTCGATATCTTGAAACGCATCACCGAGGCCGAAGGCTTCGAACTCTCGCAGTCGGATCTCGCGTTCGAGGAGATCACCGGTCTTGAAGAATGGCTCGACTACGACAGTCTTAATTTTCACGCAGACGATCCCGACGTCATCGTTGACGCGCTATTTGGAACCGGTTTATCTCGTCCGCTCGACGGCGTGTTCGAACAGGTCGCCGCGTTCATCGACGCATTCGGCGGCGAGGATCCGGAAGGAGAGGGGCCGCTTGTCGTCTCGATCGATGTCCCCTCCGGACTAAACGCCGACATGGGAGAATGTATCGGCTGCAATCCGCGGGCGCACGTCACGATCACATTCACGGCTCCCAAACTCGCCAATGTCCTTCCACCTGCCTCGTCTTGCAACGGTGAACTTCATGTCGCGAATATCGGTTCGCCTTGCGATCTGGTTGCTGCATCTCAGTCAACTACTTTTCTCGCGGGAGCAGACGATGTCGCGCAGTGGTTCGCAACGACCGAGTTTACGAATGGCTCTTATAAGAACAAGCGTGGTCATGCTCTTTTAGTTGCGGGTGCTGCCGAATACAGCGGTGCGGCTGTCCTTTGCGGGAATGCAGCGATCAGATCAGGGGTTGGACTTGTGACGATCGCGACTCCTGAATCATCAAGATCGTCGATTACAGCTCGCGTCGCTCCCGAGGTGATGGTCCGCGGAATCTCGGAGACTGACGGCGGAGCAGTTTCCGAAAACGCGTTCGACGAGATCAGCGAGTTCTCAAAAAGAGTCGACGTAGTCGCGATTGGCAGCGGGCTTAGTTCGAGCGATGCATCGACGCGGGCTCTTGTGCGACGTGTCGTCGAAGAACGAACAATGCCGGTGATCGTCGATGCCGATGGTCTCAATTCACTCGCACCGTTCGACCTGAACGGCTCACATGAAACCCCATTGATTTTAACGCCGCACGAAGGTGAGTTTCTGCGTCTGCTTGGCACGGATGACAAGAGCCTCTTCAGCGATCGCGTCGGGCTGATTCGAAGTTTTGCGCAGAAGCACAACGTCATTCTTGTCTTAAAAGGCGAACGCGTCTGCATTGCCGAACCTTCCGGACGTGTTGTCGTGAATCCGACCGGCAACTCGGGTCTCGGTAAAGCGGGCAACGGAGATACGCTGACCGGTCTTCTCGCCGGGTTCGCGGCGCAAGCGGTGCAGTCAAAGGTCGATATGTTTGATACGATCGTGGCCGGCGTTTACTTTGCCGGTCTCGCGGGTGATGTCGCGGAAAAGAAATTTGGTAAACGCGTGATGACCGCATCCGATGTCGCCGAAACTTTCGCGGATTGTTTCGCTCTCTTCGCATGACCATTCCCGACACGCTCACGACCGCAACGCCGGATGATACATTCGAGCTCGGTGAAACGATCGGCGCGTCGCTCCGCGGCGGCGAGGTGCTATTGCTGACCGGCGGTCTTGGGGCGGGAAAGACACTGCTCACAAAAGGGATCCTGAGCGCTCTCGATTTTGATGTCGACGAAGTGACGAGTCCGAGCTTTGCTCTCGTCAACCTTTATAAGACGGACCGGTTCGATGTTTACCATATCGACTTGTGGCGGTCGTCGAGCGGCGGCGATGCGGCGTTCGATGTCGGACTGCACGAGATCCTCGAGGACGCATCGGCGGTAGTTATCATCGAGTGGGCGGAACGTCTAGGAGCGGTGAATCTCGATCGACCGGTGATCGAAGTAGCAATTTCGGGTGACGGCGAAGAACCGCGCGACATTCGGGTGAAGCGTCAGGAACAAGTCTCGTCGACCGGAATCTAACTCTGCATGAGATCGCTCGCACTCGCACTTGTCCTCCTTTTTTCTTCCTGCCAACCCGCAATAGAGACGGCGTCAAATTCGGCTGACGCGAAGCTCGCTGCGGACGTAGCAGCACTTTCCTCCGCAAAAGAAAAGCTAGTCCCGTTCTTCAAACCGATGCACGTCGAGGAGGGCGATTGGCTCGAATCGTATCCGGAGAACGGTCAGACGTTTGAGCAATACGTCAATTCAGATCCGGTGTTGCCTACCGCGGAACGAAAGACCATTTACATCCAACCGATGGGAAAGTTCACGCGTCAGCAAAAGGAGGTTATTAACCTCACCGCCGACTACATGCGGGCGTTCTTCAACCTGCCGGTCGAGCTTCGTGAAGTTCTGCCACTCAAAAACCTGCCGCCCGAGAACATACGCATCCAATATCCCGACAACGAGCAGATCCGTACGAGTTATTTTATCGACGGCATCCTGCCAAAGATGATCCCGGCCGACGCGGCCGCATTTATATGCTTCACGAACTACGATCTGTTCCCCGGCGATACGTGGAACTTCGTTTTCGGTCAGGCGAGTCTGCGGAATCGCGTCGGCGTATGGTCGCTCTGGCGTCTGGAAAAGGATGATTTGGGAAAGAAAGTCTCAAAAGAGTTGTTGCTTGCGCGCACCTTGAAGATCGCGATGCACGAGACAGGTCACATGTTCTCCATGACTCACTGCACGAAGTATGAGTGTCTGATGTCGGGAACGAATCATCTCGCTGAGACCGACCGACGTCCGCTTGACACCTGTCCCGAGTGCAGTGCAAAGATCGCCTGGGCGATGAAGTATCCGCTCTTTGATCGGTACAAGAGGCTCGCCGAATTTTGGGGCAGACAGGGTAAACGTAGCGAGCAGAAATTAATGCATGACAAAGCCGAATCGATATGCGATTGTCGTCTGTGATTAATGCATAGTTCGCGACAACAACTTGGCCTGCTCATCGCCCTGGTTGCCGTCGCCGTTCTTATTACATCGGTGCGTATGCAGACTATGGAGAAACACTCGACACCGAACCAGATCGACGAACGACGGCTGGTCATTCGCAAAGGTAAGCGGACCCTCGACGTCTACGACGGAACTAAACTCGTCAAGACGTACACCGTGGTCCTAGGCTTTGCACCGGATGGCGATAAGGAAAAAGAGGGTGACGGTAAAACACCAGAGGGCGAGTTCTACGTCTTCACAAAGAACGCGAAGAGTCGTTTTCATTTGAGCCTCGGTATCAGCTATCCCGCGAAGGACGATGCTTCGCGGGGTCTCCGGGCGGGAATGATCACTCGTACGCAACACGATGAGATCTTGAACGCGATCGATTCGCGCGAAATGCCGCCTCAAAAAACCGCACTTGGCGGCGAGATCTATATCCATGGCGGAGGCACTGATCGCGATTGGACCTGGGGGTGCGTCGCGATGAGCAACGGAGAGATCGAGGAATTATTTGCAACGATCCCGGTCGGCACCCCGGTGACGATACTGCCCTGAGAGTTTTGACTACCCGTAAACAAGAGATGAGAATCGTAACTCAGTTCGCCTATGCAAATTCCCAATCAAGCCTTCCACGAAATTGAACGCCTACAAGAATCAAACCTAAACCTTCAAGCCTACGAAAAAGCCAAACCTTACGGATCGCTTCAAGAGTGGGAAGGTACTGAACGGCTCCTAGTTGCGTCGCACCTGGCGTATTCGCTCGGAGCTCCGGAACTTTCGGAGCGCATAACTTCGAGGGCGTGGCATCGCGATAAGACGGACCCGATGGCCGTCTTTTATCAAGCCGGCCGGATCCTTGAAAAACGCGGCCCCCTGCCCGCGCTTTTGTTCATGCGCAAGTTTTCGAACTTTTCTGCGGACGAAAAACTGATGAGCTGGTGGTACTCACTGTATTGCCAGATCCACTCAGCGTTGAGAGACTTCGCTGTCGCTGATGAGTGGCACGCGCGGGCCGTCGACGCATTACCTACTGAATCGTGGGTATGGGTATCTCGATCGTTCGCGCTCGAACAGCAGGATCGGTACGAAGATGCGCTGGCGTCCGCCCAAAAGGCCTTCGAACTTGCACCGCATCGACGCGTGACAGTTTCGACTACGGCGTATTATCTGACGCTACTTGAGAGAAGCCATGAGGCGATGGATCTGCTTGCGAACGCCATCCAGACAACCGAGAACGCGTGGTTGATAAAGCAACTCGCCGACTTGCAGACGGAGGCTGGCAAGTACGACGAGGCTTACACAACCTTAAAGCGCGGCTTGGATCTGTTGCCATTGATCGAACTGAAGGTAGCCCAATGGTTCTATGGGGGATTGTCCGATCTGGCGTATTTGGTAGGCGAGCAGCACAATGCGATCGACTACGCTCAGAAGGCTGACAATCCGTTTCATAAGAAGGTTTTGGAGAACATGAAGAACGCGCCGGCGGATGCCAAACGCACCGTTCTCGACGTTGGGTTTCTGCGGCAACATCATATGACCTGCGCTCCCGCGACTCTCTCGAACATCGCGCGTTTTTGGAAGAAACCCGCTGATCATCTCGATCTCGTGGAGAAGATGTGTTACGACGGAACTCCGAGCTACAAAGAGCGGATCTGGGCCGAATCGCAGAACTGGGTCACGAAAGAGCTGACTCTCAATTGGCCGGACGCGACACTACTGCTCGATCACGGCGTTCCGTTGACACTCGCAACCGTTTATCCCGGTGGTGGACACTTGCAGGCCATAATCGGGTACGACGGCAGGCGAAGGACGTTTCTCGTTCGTGATCCTTACCACCAGCGGACGGGCGAGTTTCTCGCCGACGAACTTATCGAAAATCAAAAAGCAAGCGGACCGCGCGTCATGGCCCTGGTGCCGGCGAACTCAGCCGAATTGTTCGAACAGATCGATCACGAACTTTTCGAGTCGGCGATCTATGACCTCGTCTATAAGGTGGATTCCGCACTCGAAGTTCACGACCGAGACAAGGCCGGCGAAGCTCTTGAAAAGCTCGAGGAAGTTTATCCGGGTCATCGGTTGACCCTGGTTGCTCGTTGGGGCGTTTCGCATTACGACACGAATATGCTCGGCGTGCGCTCAGCACTCAGCGAGTTGCTACGCCAGTTTCCCGACGATGTAAATCTCCGACTCAACGAGTTGCGCATTTCTTACGACTCTACGAGCCGCACTGAGCGTCTTGAACAACTTGAGAAATACTCGAAAGCGAAACCGACAGATCCTCTTATCTGGCAGATGTTCGGTTACGAACTTGGAATTCATGCCAAGCAACGGCGACGAGCGCTTCACTGGCTGATGCGTTCGCTAAGAACCGGTTCCGGAGACGGGTTTTCTTTTCGGTTCATCGCAGATGTTCTTTGGGCACAGCGTCGTTTCGAAGAGGCGACCGAACTATATCGAATTGCAGTTTCACTTAACGATAAAGACGAGCAGTTTGCGTACTCCTACTTTCTAGCAATGCGCTATCTCAGGCGCGATGCGGAAGCTCTTGATTTTCTGGCCGATCGTTTCGAGCGTTTTGGCAAGCGGTCAGGTCAGCCGGCGTGTAGCTATTACGCGGCCCTCCGTGAGATCGGACGAGTGGAGGACGGCTTCAAGATTCTTGAACGTGCGATGCAGTTGCGTCCGGACGATGGCGACCTTCTGCTTTACTCGGCAGACGCCATGGCCCACTATGGCCGGAACCTGGAGGCAGATGAGCTTCTTCGCAAAGCAGAGAGAGCCGCATCTCGTCCAAGATGGCTGCGGACCGCTGCTCTTGTCGCTCAACTCAAGGGTGATCTTGCGAGCGCGCTTTCGGCGTGGCGTGAAGTGCTCGAAGAAGATCCGTCGGCTTTCGATGCTCATCGGAATATTGCTTTTCTCTTAAAGGGATTAGAAGGATCGGCAGCGGCCAAGGATCACCTTCGCCGCGTATGCCGCAAGTTCCCACGCAACCGATCATTGTTGGGCCTTCGTCTTGAGCACCTGGACGAAGAACCGGGCGAGGCCATTGCGGTTTTACGTGACCTTCTCCTGCTCGACTCCGGCGACATTTGGGCTTGGCGCGAGTTGGCAAAATGGTATTCGCTTGTTGGAAAACTCGATCGTTCGCTTGAGGCGGCGGAGAAGGCTCTGGAGGTCGACCCGAATGATGCCGTGAGCCACTGGTTCCGCGGGAGAACCCTTGAGTCGTTGACGCGATACCAGGAAGCGGCAGAAGAATACAGAGCTTCGGTTCGTCTGCATGTCGATTACACGATCGCCACTGCTAGCCTCGTGGAACTCTCGCGGACAATCGAAGCGAAACGGGAGGTTCTCCGGTTTGTCCGGGCGGAACTGGATCAACAACCGAGTAACGGCGATGCAGTATTTGCCTATCGAGAAAACGCCCGGCGCGTGATAGATAATCCGACGCTTTTGAAAACGCTGCAGGATTATCATTCAGCGAACAAACGTTCGTGGTTTGCCGCATCGGCTATTATCCAGCAGCTCGTAGACATGGGACGTCACGATGAGGCTGAGAAGCTCGCGATCGAGTCCACTGAACGATTCCCCCTGAATAGCCAAACATGGTTAGATCTAGCGGCGGTTTACCGGCCGGTCGGTAATATTAACGGAGAGATCGACGCCTTGCGCAGGGCCGTCTCCTTAAACCCTGTCTGGAGTCCGGGTGTGCAGCAACTCGCCGAAGCATGCATCCGCGCCGGGCGTTTTGGAGAAGCCCGCGACTTCTTGCTTGAAGGACTGACCCGCATGCCGTTCGACAATTTTCTCCTCGGATTTCTCGCCGATGCGTACTGGAATCTGGGCGACCGGGCCGCGGCGATCGCTACAGCAAAACGAGCCGTTTTGATAGAGCCCGATTACACATGGGCGTGGGGAGCGATCAAGAGATGGGCGGCCGAGGCGGGAGATCCCGATCTGCCGGCGTCGCTTGCCCGGGATCTTACCGAAAAGCGGCCGAAGGATATTCGCGCTTGGATAAACCTCGCAGATATGTTGGATTCCGGAACATACTCCGAAGAGCGGCGTCTCGCCGTCGAAGAAGCGTTGCGGATAGATCCTCATTCGTCGAATGCTCTCGCGATAAAGGCCAACCTGCTTGCCGATGGTAGAAAGTTCGACGAGGCGGTCGCAGTTGCACAAACAAAAATGGCCGACGGGCATCGGCCCGAACAACTTCGCTTTGTGGAATCGGGTATCGAGTCGATGCGCGGCAATAATCGGCGCGCGTTGGACATCTTGATCGAGTTGACGGAATCGAGCCCGGGCTACGTTCCGGGTTGGTTTAGGCTCGCCGACTTCTATCGCCTCGATCCGGAGCGGAAACACGAGTATCGAAAAGTAGCGATCGAGATGACGCGGCTTGTACCGAGGGAAGCCGCTTCGTTCGGGTATCTCGCAGAGGCGTGTTTGAATCTCGATCTACAGAAGGAAGCCCGCGAAGCTCTGCAGCAGGCGGTGATCCTCGATCCGACGCACGAGTATGCCGTTTCGACACTGTTCAAGTTGCTGCTCGATGCTAACGATCTCGCGGAGGCCGAGCGTCTCGTAGAGACCGTGGTAGCGTCATCCAAAGTCAGCGGGCTGCCGATATCAGTTGAGCTTGCAGTCCGGCGGAACGATCACGGTGCGACCTATGAATCGCTTCGTGAGCTTTTACTCAATAAGGAGATCGGACGCGAGACCCTCGACTATGTTCTTGAGAAGGCCGTTTCGTTTCTAGGAAAAACCGACACGAAACTCGGACAATTGCTCGATGAAGTGTGTGCCAGTAGCGATGCGAACCCTATCGCCGGCCGGTATCTGATCGACTTCGCGTGGGCGACAAGTAAGGTCCGCGGTGCGGAAACGGCGCTGAAATCGGTCGCTCATTTGCCGTCGACGTGGGCGCACGCCGCAAGCGGGTACATGGACATTTTGTCTTCGGAGAAGCCGACCGCTCTGCTGAAGTTCATCGACCGGCACGCCGACAAGCTGGCCGTCGAGACCGAGAGTTGGGGGGCGGTCGGTTATCAGCTCACCAAGATGGACGATCTGCCCAGGACGGAGAAGTGGTTCGCGAATTGGACCGGTCGTACGGACCTGATGCCCTGGATGCTGTGGAATTACTCGGTGATGCTCCGGCGCGGCTCGCATAGCGAGGAGGCGGACCGCGTGAACGCTGCCGCACTTGAGGTTCCTTACGACAATACGGTCAACCTCCACCTCACAACGCTGGCCCTCAGCGAATGCAGCCGCGGAAACTTTCCGCAGGCGGCGGCAATTTTCGCGGGAATCAATCCGGGAACGATGTCGGAGTGGGACCGCTTTTTCTATGACACTCTCAACGAAGCGATCTGGGCGTATCAGGCGATTGAGGAAAGCAAGGTTGACGATGCAAAAGCTCTGATCGACTCGCTCGTCGATAAGATCCTTGCGTTCGATCTGCAGAACTCGGATCGGATGGTCAACGATCTCGGACGTAAGACGGTCTCCGCCTTGCTTCGCTCACTTGGAGACAAGTGGTTCTCATTTCGGAAGAAATTCAAACTCTTCTACTACAGCTTTAGAGGCCTTTAGACGAGCTGAAGCAACGGCTTTAAGTCGAAGTCTCATCCAGGTATTCCGCTCAGACCCATGTTTCCTGTAACATTTATTTAACAGTGCCCCACGCGAGGCGTTCGTTTATAATCTTCCCTCACCGGTTTATGAGTCACGGCGAGAACAAGTCCTTAAAACAGTCCGAGTTAGATCAGGAAATCAGCTCAAGTCCGGAACTAGACGGATCCCCGCTTTTTAACCGCGAGGTTAGTTGGCTGGAGTTCGACCGGCGTGTGCTCGAGGAGGCGATGGACGAGAACGTGCCCGTTCTCGAGCGTCTGAAGTTTTTGTCGATCTTCTCGACCAACCTCGATGAGTTCTTTATGATCAGGATCTCCGGTCTGAAAGAGCAGATCGAGGAGAACGTAGCGGAGCGGTCTCTTGATGGTTTGAGCGCCGCCGAACAGTTGAAAGAGGTCGGAAAGCGACTTCGACCGCTACTGAAGAAGCAGGTCGGATATCTGAATCAAACCGTTCTGCCCGAGCTCGCGAATGCAGGGATCACGGTCGAGCCGTACAAGTCGCTGCCGGCGAAGGAAAAGAAGAAGCTCGAGAAATATTTCCGCGACAATCTGTTTCCGATCCTGACGCCGCAGTCGGTCGACTCGAGTCATCCGTTCCCGTACATTTCAAATCTCAGTTTGAATATCGGTCTGTTCATCGAACCGATCCGAAATTTCACGCAGCCGAGTCTTCAACATCTATTCCGCCAGAAACGCTTCGCACGTATCAAACTTCCGCCGAGCGTTCCGCGGCTAATTCCGATCCACGAAAAGAAAAGCAGGTACACGCTGCTCGAGGAAGTGATCGCGGCGAATGCACATCACCTCTTCCCGAACATGAAGACGAGCGCGGGATTTTTGTTCCGCGTCACTCGTGATGCTGACATCGAGTTGCGCGAGGATGAGGCCGGCGATCTCATGCGTACGCTCGAACGCGAACTGCAGCGAAGACGTTTTCGTTTTCCGGTGCGACTTGAGGTCGACGCATTAATGCCGGAGAAGATGCTCAAGGTTCTCACGACCGGTATCGGTCTGGACGAGAGCGATGTTTTCAAGATCGACGGGTTTGTCGATATCCCGGATCTGATGCAGCTCTACATGCTCGATCGTCCGGAATTGAAGGACCGGCCGATCCCGCTCGTGCATCCGTCGATTTTTTCTGAGAAGAAAAATGTTTTCGAAGTGCTGAAGAAGCGGGACGTCCTTCTGCACCATCCTTACATGGCGTATTCGGCCCTGACTGATTTTGTCGCCGAAGCTGCCGAGGATCCGAACGTTCAGGCAATCAAGATCTGCCTCTATCGGACGGGAAAAGATTCGCCGGTCGTGAGTTCACTGATTCGCGCGAGTCAACGCGGTAAGCAGGTCACGGCTCTCGTCGAGCTAAAAGCGCGGTTCGATGAGGAGATGAACATCGAATGGGCTCGACGACTTGAGAACGAAGGCGTGCACGTCGTGTACGGCATAAGCACCTTGAAGACTCATTCGAAGGTCATGCTCGTTGTCCGTCGTGAGAAGGAAAAACTTTGCAGGTACGTTCACATCGCGACAGGGAACTACAACCCGACCACATCGCGACTCTACACGGACATCGGTTTGCTAACGGCCGACGAAGAGATCGGTGCCGATGCTACAAGCTTGTTCAACTTTCTCACCGGCTACTCACAGCAGACAAAATATCATCGGCTTTTGGTAGCGCCGTTAAACTTGCGTGCGAGGCTAACCGAGCTTGTCCGGCGCGAAAAGCGTAACCGTCTTGCCGGAAAAGAAGCTCGGATCATTCTCAAGGTGAACAGCATGACCGATACGGACCTGATCGAGGAACTTTACGCAGCGTCGCAGGCAGGCGTTGAGATCGATCTCATCGTCCGTGGTATTTGTAGTTTAAGACCGGGCGTTAAAGGGCTGTCGTCGAATATTCGTGTGCGTTCGGTCGTCGGAAGATTTCTCGAACACAGCCGCGTCCTCTATTTCGCGAATGGCGGAGAGCCTGACGACTCGGAAGTTTATATCGGAAGTGCGGACTGGATGCAGCGTAATCTCGATCGGCGCGTCGAGGTGGTGCTGCCGATCCTCGATCCGGCTTTGAAGGCTTATCTAAGAGATGTCTACCTCGACGCTTACCTTCGCGACAACATCAATGCCCGTATGCTCCGACCGGACGGAACCTATCGCCCGGTAAGCAATGGCGGGGCCGAGCCATTCGACTCGCAGATGTTCTTTGTCGGTCGGGATATCCTTGCTTAGAGACTAATGCGGAGAACCGCAGAGACAGTACCGCCTGCGTTAGCCGATGGTGCGGCGCCGAGGATGGAGTCAAAGCTTGCAACTATCGAGTCTCGACCACCCGATAACGCCGGCGGTACTGCCGCTGTCGCGGAGATCAATCACTCACGCCCGTTCGAACTTCGCTTCCGCGACTTCGCCGTTCATCTTGCCGTACTTGATCGTTAACCGGGGATAGCCGCGAGGTTCGTGCTCGACATCTTGCAAACCCAGCGTCTTTTCTGCTTTCGCGATCGCTTCCTCCGTGCCCTCTATCTCCATGAACAACCCGAACGGAAGCTCGTCGAGCACAATCTCGACGCTGCCGAACTGCCAATACTTGCGACGCTTTTCGTAAACCGCAGTGAGACGGTAACCGAGCCGTTCGATGATATGTTCCGCGGCATCGACATCCGAGACGCTTGTCTCGTACTCGATCTTTCGCTTCGCTCCATTGTCGGTGCTGACCTTCTCCTTGTAGGTGAGTACGGTGAAGTCGCCGATCTTTCGTAGACGTAGCGTCGCACCGCGCTCATCCATCTCGCCGCCGCGATGCTGGTAGTTGACCTCGAAGACTTCCTTATCGAAAGTTGCTTTGACGTCGACAAGCTTCTGCGTGATTTCGTCGAGACGTTTCTTGCTGAGGCGAAATTTTTTTTCGATTTCGATGGCCATCGTGCGTGACGTTGGATAGATAGTAAGGAATTCGGCGCAACGGAGCAACCACTGCTGGCTGTAGACGTAACGTTGCTGTTACGATTTCTCAATGCAGTTTCCACGTGCCTCGGGAGTTCTACTTCATCCGACCTCGCTGCCCGGCGAATTCGGCATCGGCGATCTCGGATCGAAGGCGTTCGCGTTCGTCGATTTTCTCGTCCGCACGAAGCAGACCTACTGGCAGGTCCTTCCGCTCGGTCCGACGGGTTGGGGAGATTCTCCATACTCATCGTTCTCTGCGTTCGCCGGCAACACGCTCCTCATCTCGCCTGAAAAACTTCGAGACGACGGACTCTTGCTGACGGACGAGAATCCCGCTTTCAATACCGATCGCGTTGACTACGGAGCCGTGTACGAGTGGAAAAGCAAAATGCTGAGAACCGCGTTCGAGAACTGGCGCGGCGGCGAACATTCCGAGGAGTTTGTAAGTTTCGCGACCGAGAATGCACCGTGGCTCAACGACTATTCGATGTATCGGGCGATCAAGATGTCGCAGAACCAAAAACCGTGGCTCGAGTGGCCGGAGCCTTTGAAACTGCGGAACGACGGCGCGTTAACCGAAGCCGCGAACGATCTGGCCGACAATATCCTCGCGGAGAAGTTTTACCAGTTCCTTTTCTTTAAGCAGTGGGCGGCAGTGAAGGGGTACGCCAACTCGCACGGCATAAAGATCATCGGCGATGTTCCGATTTTCCTCGCATTGGATTCGGTCGACATCTGGCGACACCAGGGCCAGTTCAAACTAAACCCCGACGGAACTCCGCGGGTCGTCTCCGGAGTTCCGCCCGATTTCTTTTCGAAGACCGGTCAATTATGGGGCAATCCGATCTACGACTGGGACGCGATGCTCGCGGACGGATTTGCATGGTGGAAGGAACGGATCCGCTTTACGAGGAGGACCGTCGACATCGTACGCATCGATCATTTCCGCGGCTTCGCGAGCGCCTGGGAGGTTCCGGGCGGCAATCCGACGGCGGAGCACGGTGAGTGGGTCGATGCACCGGGGCACGAGTTGTTTGCGTCGTTGAAAGAGGAGTTTGGGGAACTGCCTTTTTGGGTCGAGGACCTTGGCTTTGTCACGCCTGAGGTCGAGCAACTCCGCGACGAATCCGATTTTCCCGGTATGCGAATTTTGCAGTTCGCATTCAGCGACGCGTACAACGGTGCACTGCCGCACAACTACATTCGCAACTGCGTCGCCTACACAGGCACTCACGACAACGACACTATAGTCGGATGGTGGAAAGCGCAGATCAATGAAGAGGGCGAGGCGAGCGACGCGCAACGGTTCGCGGAGAAGTATCTCGACACCGACGGGACCGACGTGCACTGGCACATGATCCGTGCGATCTGGTCCTCGATCGCCGACAGTGCAGTGGTCCCGCTGCAGGATATTCTCGGCCTCGACAACTCTGCGATCATGAATCGTCCTTCGACTACATCCGGCAACTGGCAGTGGCGATTCAAAGACGGTGACCTCACCGACGAGATCGCGGATAGATTGACTGAGATGACCGAAGTCTACGGGCGGGAGCGGAGAGGAGAGTGAACACGCCGAAGCGGAGCCTAAAGCTCCCGACTTCTTCGACGGTCCCGGGATTACTTTTACGCATAGACCGCGGCGATCGCGGAGAGCATTTACTCCTCT
>DATEOJ010000486.1:0-3269 GCA_035274235.1 Pyrinomonadaceae bacterium | reverse complement strand
TATCCCGATCATCGCCGGGTCGGAGATAAACGATGACCCGTTCTTACCATTGAGCGCTTACGGACGTCAGCAGATCGATCTGCACGGCGACGAAACCAAGATCGATTGGGTCCATCGCGATAATCGATTCGTCGAAAAGCTTGCGACACCCGATGTGACCATCGCTGACATCATCGGCGATGTTGATCCGATCAAAGCGGCCAAAGGCGGACACCTTTTATCTGACGAACTGACGATCCATTTTGGTCTGCTCCCACGAGCGAATCGCGGGATATTTGCGATAAACGAATTACCCGATCTCGCCGGAAAGATTCAGGTCGGACTCTTCAACATCATGCAGGAAGGAGACGTGCAGATTAAGGGTTATCCGGTGCGTCTGCCACTCGATGTACTGCTCGTATTTAGCGCAAACCCGGAGGACTATACGGCACGCGGAAAGATCATCACTCCCCTCAAGGACCGCATCGGTGCGGAAGTGCAGACGCACTACCCGGCGAATGTGCAGTTGAGTTCGGCGATCACGCAGCAAGAAGCGTGGACAAAGCGCGAAGGACTTGAGAATTTTACGATCGAGATCCCGGAGTTCATATCCGAGACTATCGAGCAGATCGCGTTCGAGGCGCGCGACGATCAACGCGTCGATAAGCGGAGCGGTGTTTCGCAACGGTTTTCGATCACGACGCTCGAGGCAGTTGTGTCGAACGCAGAGCGACGGGCATTGACGACTAACGAAACAGAGATCGTGCCTCGCATATCTGACATCTACTCCGCGTTACCCGCGATGACCGGCAAAATGGAACTCGAGTACGAGGGCGAACAGATCGGTGGGACGCGGCTGGCGAAGGATCTGATCAAACGCGCCTGTGGTGTGATCTTCGAAGGGTTCTTTCTCGGTATCGACTTCGCACCGACGATCCGCTGGTTCGACGAAGGCAACAAGCTTCTACTTTCTGATACCGCTTCGGCGGAAGAATGTGTTGGACTGCTCGAGAGCGTCCCGCAGTTGTTCGAGTCGACGCTGGTGCCGCTGGAGTTTAGCGGTAAGGACAAGGCGAAGCTTGTCTCCGCATGCGAGTTTGTTCTCGAGGGTCTTTATGCCCAAAACAAGATTGCGCGAAATGAGTCCGGCGGTTATGAGGCGGTGACGAAAGCGAAACGCGATCGCCGCGGGATGATTTACGAAGACTTCACGGATGTTGAAGGCTACAACTAGGAAGTAAAAAGCAAAAAGTAAAAAGTAAAAAGTAAAAAGTAAAAAGTAGTTTTGTCCCAAGCCGGGCATTTACTTTTTGCTTTTTACTTTTTACTTAGAAAAAACCATGACGAGTCTTTCGACTCGCCACGGCTTTCCCCCTCCCCGGTTCGTTCTTTCCCTTGTTCGTTTAGCGATACACCCTGTAATACTGGTTCGTCTTCGGATTCAGTTTGTACGTGTATAGTGCTGAGCCACCCAAGCCTGCGGCCGTACCGATCAACGCACCTTTCTTTCCGCCGATCAGACCACCGAGTAAGGCACCTGCTCCCGTACCGATCGCCATGTTGATCACGTTTCTGTGACGGCTGTAGAAACTCGGTTTCTTATAGGTCGTCGTCGTGTACGCGCGTCGCGTGCGATACCTTGTCTGAGCATCAGCTGATGTTGCAAACATCGGAATCGCCACCGCCATCAGCGCCATCATCATGAATGTAGTTATGATCTTTTTCATTGCTATAAAATCTCCTTCCCTGGTTCGTTCTCGAAACCTCAGTTTCGCTGCCAAGGAAATGGCAATGAACGTGCCATGAAAATAAAAAGAAGTATTTCAGCAGTTACGAGAATCGGCGGGATTTTCGCCGATATGCGCAAATACTATTTCGGCTACCGTTTGCGCAAAATCGTATGCGGTTTACGTTTCTTTACGCGATGCAAAGCACGTCGCGGCTTTGCCGCCATGATGAGCGGAAAGGCTCTGCCTTTCCGTACGACTCCAAAACGGGTCGGAGGCTACGCCTCCTCGATCGCGGCGTAGCCGCCGGGAATTAGAGGCCTGTCGGAAAGGCAAAGCCTTTCCGCTCATCATGCGGGCGAAGCCCGAGCGCTAACGCTCAGGCTTGTGCGGGGTGACGCTGGAATTCATTTGGTTCGAGGAGAGTTTGTGCTAACTTCTGATTTTGAGGAAGAGAGGAGAGTGGCGCTTGGGTTGATTTAGATATAACTTTTGCCGCCCGAGCTGATAAGGGTCTTCGCATATCGTTTTGAAAACAAAAATGGATCTAACTTTGCGTCTTAGCGGCTTTGCGTGAACACTCAACGCGATTAGCCCTGTCGCAGATTTCCACGCAAAGCCGCTTAGACTCAAAGGACCAGAGTTGTGAAGTTCACGCGCTATTCAAAATTCAAAGGCTTCGACGTCTCGTCGCTCGATCTCGGTTCGTTGATGGACGCCCTCTCGAACCAGATGCTCGACTCGGGTTTTCACGATGACTATTGGTGGACTCGTCAGCAGAACAAAGTCGACGATTCGCTCGACGCGCTCCGTCAGGCGATCCTCCAGGCATTACTCGAGCAGGAAATTCTACATGAGCAGGATATCGAGCAGATGCTCGACGACAACGGCGGAGAATTTAAGGGATCGTTACTTGAGGAGCTGATCAACAAACTGATCGAGAGGTTGGTGGAAGAGGGATACTTGAATCTGACGGAGCTGCCGTCGGAGGAGCGACGCGACACAAAGAACGGACACGGTAACGGAGAGATAGGCGAGCCGCTTCCGCGAAACATCAAGTTTGAGGTGACTGAGAAGGGCCTCGATTTCCTCGGTTACAAGACGCTGCAGAAATTACTCGGCAGTCTTGGCAAATCCTCGCTCGGGCGTCACGAGACGAATCATCTCGACACCGGCGTCGAGGCAGCGCTCAGCACGAAGCAATACGAGTTCGGCGACACGATAAACCTTGACGTCAACGCGACCTTGCTTTCCGCGATCCAACGTGACGGTCTGAAGTTTCCGATCGATCTCGAGTATCGCGACCTCTACGTTTATCAGCAGGACTACAGCTCGTCGTGCGCCACCGTCGTCATGCTCGACTGTTCGCACTCGATGATCCTCTACGGCGAGGACCGTTTTACGCCCGCGAAAAAGGTCGCACTCGCACTCGCTCATCTGATCCGCACTCAGTATCCCGGCGACTCGCTCAAGATCGTTCTCTTCCACGACAGCGCCGAAGAGTTGCCGATCGCGCGTCTTGCCGCAACTCGCGTTGGCCCGTATCACACCAACACAGCCGAA
>DATEOJ010000485.1:0-7751 GCA_035274235.1 Pyrinomonadaceae bacterium | reverse complement strand
GGTGCAGCGAGGCATTTTGAACGCGGATTGAACTGATCGAACGGATTAAAACGGATCTGCAGAGGAAAAGTAAATCAGATCCGTCTTAATCCGTCTAATCCGTTCAATCCGCGTTCAAAAAAGTCACAGCCGAAAGGTGTTTTGGGTTACCCGTTCGCTACTACTTCCGGTTCTTTTCTTTCGCGTCCTTTCGCGTATTTCGCGGGCCAACCACTAAGCACACGAAGAAGACATGAAAGATGAATCCGCGTCATCTGCGTAATCTGCGGCTAAACTCGCCGGCATTCCCGACTCGAAATCCTCGCCGGACTCGACAGACTCGACAGACTCGTTAGACTAATACCCATGGCACGCTACGTCATAAAACGCGACGGAGGGCAGCTTCCGGAGAGGCTTACGCGTTATAAGCAGGAGCTGAACGATGAGCAGTTTCGCGTCGTGACGTCGCAGCCAAAGGCGGCGCTTGTTGTCGCCGGTGCGGGTAGTGGGAAGACTCGTGCGATCACGTATCGCGTCGCGTGGTTGATCGAACAAGGCGTCTCACCGCAGCGGATCCTGCTCGCGACATTTACGAATCGCGCCGCGAGAGAAATGTTGCGACGCGTGGAATCGTTGACCGGTTCGCAGAACGTGCATCGCGTGTGGGGCGGAACGTTTCACCGGATCGCAAACCTCATGCTGCGGAGACACGCGACGTCGATCGGTTACGATTCGAACTACTCGATCCTCGACAGCGAAGACGCACGCGATCTTCTCAATCTCTGCATCGAAGACGCGGCGATCGACACAAAGAAAAAGCGTTTTCCCAAGGCCGAGGTTCTGCAAAGCATCATCAGCTACGCGACGAACACCGACACGGATCTCGCCGACGTCATAGTTCACCAGTATCCCTACTTCGAACTACTCACCGCACAAATCAAGCGGGTCGACGCTATCTATCACCAACGCAAACGCGAGCGGAACGCGATGGACTACGACGATCTGTTGCTCAACATGAAGCGACTGCTCGTCGAGCGACAGGAGATCGCTGATATGTACGCCGAGCAGTTTCAGCACATACTCGTCGACGAATATCAGGACACGAATCGTCTGCAGGCCGAACTTATCGATTTGCTCGCGGTGAAGCATCGGAACGTGATGGTGGTCGGCGACGACGCTCAGTCGATCTTTGCGTGGCGCGGTGCACACTTCGCGAATATCTACGAGTTTCCGAAACGGTACCCCGAGGCGGAGGTGTTCAAGCTCGAGACGAATTATCGTTCGACACCCGAGATCCTCGGTCTCGCCAATGTGTCGATCGCGAATAACAGGAAGCAGTTCCCGAAGATACTGAAGTCGGCGAGGCGGTCGATTGCGGATGGCGGAACGTCCTCAAACGCGGAACGCGGAAAGCGGAATGCGGAATCAGTAGCATCGACAACCGGAGATCTTACCTCGACATCGGACGATAACATTTCGGATTCCGCATTCCGCGTTCCGCATTCCGCGTTTGAAGACGTTCCGCACTCCGCATTCAGCCTTCCGGCGTTGGTTCCCTGCTCGGATGTAGAACAGCAGTCGGCGTTCGTCGCATCACGGATACTCGATCTTCGCGACAACGGAACGCCGCTCGAAGATATCGCTGTGATGTACCGGTCGCACTATCACTCGATCGAACTGCAGCTCGAACTTTCACGACGAGGCATCCCGTATCGCGTCCAATCCGGCGTGCGGTTCTTCGAACAGGCGCACATCAAGGATGTCGTGTCGTACTTGCGTGTGATCGTGAATCCACGCGATGAGTTGGCGTGGAAGAGAATTTTGAAAATGATACCGGGCGTAGGACGAGCGACGGCGAGTAAGATCTACGAGCAGATCGCCAGACGCGCCTCCGGCGATCAAGGGGCGGTACCGCCTGCGTTAGCTGGTGGTCGAGCGCTGGAGTTCGTGGACGATGACTCAACGGTTGGCGCTGTACCACCCGCTAACGCAGGCGGTACCGACCTGTCGATCCGTCGAGTCAACGTACCGCCCAGCATCCGGAGTAAAAAGTCGTGGGAAGATTTTGCATCTCTTCTCGACGCACTGGTCTCCGAACAATACCGCGGTCAACCTTCCAAACAGATCGCACTCATACTCGAGCGCGGGTACGAACAATTTCTTCTAGAGAACTACGAGAACGCCGAATCTCGCGCCGAAGATATTCGCGGACTCGCACTCTACGCAAACCGTTACGACTCGACCGAGACCTTCCTCTCCGAACTCGCGCTTCTCTCGACGGAACGTTTCGCCGAAGCTCAACCGCTGACCGGTGAAGACGTTATCTCGGGCGGCGATGAAGACGAATTGCTTACTCTGACGTCTGTTCACCAGGCAAAAGGTCTGGAATGGAAATCCGTCTTTATCATCTGGGCGGCGGAAGGAAAGTTTCCTTCGCCCCGCAGTCTGCGCGAGATCGATAGCGAAGAGGAAGAGCGTCGTCTTTGGTACGTCGCGCTCACCCGTGCGAAGGATGAACTCTATATCACCTACCCTCTGATGGTCACCGATTACAATCGTCAGACCGTCCTCCAAAAACCATCTCGGTTTGTTACCGAGTGTCCGCCCGCTCTGTTCGAGATCTGGAACCTCGAGGAAGAAGTCGAACAGACCGAGCAGAAGTTTTTCGCCGCACCAAATCCCGACGAATATATCAACTAAGACGCACGCCACTCGCGAAAACTATTTCCCGCGAAATACGCGAAACGACGCGAAAAAAGAAATTTTTCTTGCCCGCGAATAACGCTGATATCGCGAATGAAGAACTTCCAATTCGCACCATTCGCGTTATTAGCGGGCAAAGCATCAACTAGGACGCACGCCACTCGCGAAAACCTATTGCCCGCGAAATACGCGAAACGACGCGAGAGAAGAAATTTTCTTGCCCGCGAGTAACGCTGATATCGCGATTGAAGAACTTCTTATTCGCGCCATTCGCGTTATTAGCGGGCAAAGTTTCTTGCTTTCTTTCGCGGTCTTTCGCGTATTTCGCGGGCAATTCGTTTTCCTTTACTCGCCTTGGTTGAAATTTAATTTCCCGCCAATGCAACCAAACAAAAACGTCGCCGCATCTTTTTTGCTGGCACAACAATCTGGTTCCAGTCGGAACAAATAAGGGAACAATTTGTCTAAGCGGACAGGCTGCTGACTCGTGATCTGAGTATGACTCGGTAAGGGATAAGTGTATGAAGAAGAAGCGTTACTCGCAGACGATAAGGGTCGCGAAGCCTTGCACCGAAGATTGGGGCCAGATGACGGGGAGCGAGCAGGTCCGTTTTTGTTCTCACTGCGCGAAAAGCGTTAATAACATTTCGACGATGACAGAGCGAGATGCTCTGCGACTTGTCCGCGAGTCGAATGGAAATGTCTGCATCCGCTACCTGCAGCATCCGCAAACCGGTGCGCCCGTGTTCGCGAATCAGTTGATGCAAATCACGCGAGGTCCACGTCTGGCGTTTGGAGCAATGGCGACGACGCTAAGTCTGTCTGCATTCACATACGCACAGGGAGGCTCGATTCTCTCCAAGGAACGCGTCGAGAAACCTGTGGTGGTCGCACAGACTCTAACACTGCTCCCGATGCTGGAGGTCGTCGGAGGAAAAGAGATCGTCAAGATCCCCGATAACAAAAGTGACCTCCCCGCCGAGACAACCGTGATCAAAACCGATGATCCGCGGATTCAGCACTCGCTGATCTGGGGGCAGGTCACGGATAATGCCGGTGCGTTGATCCCTGGTGCGACCGTGGCCCTTCTCGATGAATCGAAGAAGCAGGTAATGCGTGTCGTCGCGGGAGTGGATGGCTTCTACAAACTCGAGAACGTTGCATTTGGGAGTTACAAACTCTCGATCAGCGCACGAAATTTCACCTCGCAGCTGATAGACATAACCGTCGATGAACCGACGATAACCGAGAATGCCCAACTTACGGCCCGCAGGTATGAGGTTATGGGTGCGATCGCAGTGGCGGTCCGGCGGGTCGAGTACAAGAATCCGCTGACACCTGCCGTCGCACAGAACGACTTTGCAAAAGTCCGTGAACTCCTCGCAAGGGGTGAGGACGTGAATCGTCCGGAAGTAGACGGTGCGACTCCGATATTCAAGGCGGTCGAGAACAATAATCTCGAGATGGTCCGGATGCTGCTCAATGCAGGAGCGAACGCGACCGTTGTTGAGTATGAGAAGTACACCGTGCTGATGATGCTTGATGAAGACTCGCCGCTTGAGATGGTCGAGCTTCTATTGAAAGAAGGGGTGGATGTGAATGCGTTCAACGAAGATGGTGATACGGCGTTGATCAGGGCGGCCGACTCTGTGAAACCGGAGGTGCTACTTGCGTTGTTGAGGGCCGGAGCGAATATCAATGCCCAGAACAACGAAGGCAGGAGCGCACTGATGAATGCGGCGAACGACGACAAACTCGAAAACGTTCGAACGCTGATCCTCAACGGAGCGGATGTAAATCTGCGCGACAACGATGGTGACAATGCGTGGGACTATGCGTCGGAGGAAGCGGTCGAGGAACTGCTGGTCAGTCATGGCTGCGTCGTCGATCCGGAAGATTTAGAAGATTCGCAATCGTCTGACGAACCAGTTGATCCCGTCGAAGACACGAGCGACGAGCCGTAGGGTTTATTGGTCGCTCAACGAGTTACCCAGGCGAGGATACGAGTCCACACCGCCTCGCCTTGGCTTCAGCCGAACTGTTCCTTTCGGCTGAAGCCTTTTTTGTTCCTGACCGTTTCCGGTTGAACCCGCGTTTCAGTGATTGGGCTCTAATATTGGAAATAAGCAGCAAATCCTTCGCAAAACCCCCGTCAAAAAAAAGTCTGGAAATTAAGTCGACGAAGGTGATAGCTTTTGTAAAGCTTCAACGCATTCCAATATGAGCACACTCCCATGCCCCGTACTTCTTTTACTTTTAACAGGAGATTATTCAAACGACGATGAAAGCATTTAAGTGCCTTGTACTCATTTTTGCGCTACAGATTTCTTTTGGCTCTTCCGTTGCTAACGCCCAATACGCATGTGTGCGGGGCGAAAATCCGGTAGTTATCCAGGGGTCGCTAAATGCCGGTGACGTGCAGCAAGCCGGACGAATCACTCGTGACGGCGCGGCGTCGTCATGCTCGGGCGATGTCAGCTCGGTCCTCGAGAACAACACCGCACTTCGACGCGATGTTCACAACCTGGTCAATCCGTACAACGAGACGGTCTGCGTGCGGGTCGAAGTCGATTTTACCGGCTGCGCCGGAAATCAAACCCAATCCGCCGCGTACTCTACATTCAATCCTGCCAATCCCGCGGCGGGTGTGATCGGCGACATGGGATTCAGCACGATCAATAAAGGTTCCTATTCGTTTAGCGTCGGACCCAATGCAAGCTTCACACTGGGCGTGAACGAGATCGATCAGGGCTCCGGTTGCCCTTTGTATAAGCTGACCGTCACTTATCTGCGAAATTGTCGTCAGGCAGGAACCGATATAACGAATGACGGAAAAGCGGACCTGACGATCTATCGTCCGAGCAGTATATCGAAGTGGTGGTCGATCAACTCTGTGGACGAGTCGACGGTGGTCCGCAGCTTTGGTACGGTCGGCGACATCGCGGTCGGCGGCAGCGACTACACGGGCGATGGCAGTTCGGACTTAAGCGTTTACCGGCAGAGCACGAACACCTTCTATTACGGTCTCGATCAGAATTCGCCGGGAACAAACTTCGCCGCGGTTCAATGGGGTATCCCAAGCGACAAGGCGGTTGCCGGCGATTTCGACGGTGACGGCCGGAACGACGTGGCGGTATTCCGGCCGTCCGAGGGCAACTTCTACGTCCTCCGAAGCGGAAATGGAACGGCTCAGGTCATGCACTGGGGTGTGAGCACGGACAATCCGGTGGTCGGAGATTTCGATGGCGACACCGTAACCGACTTCGCAGTTGTACGACCCACCGTCTCAGGTGACTTCTGGTGGATACTCAGGAGTAATTACAACTACGGTTTCGATGACACGATCCACTGGGGTCTGCCGACGGACAAGGTCGTGCCTGGCGATTATGACGGTGATACCATCACCGACCTGGCGGTGTGGCGCCCGTCGAACGGAACGTTTTATGTAAGACGAAGCAGCGACCTCGCGATGCACGCGTTCCGTTGGGGACTTGTCGGCGACATTCCGCAACCCGCTGATTTCGACGGCGACGGTAAACACGACTTCGCAGTCTTTCGCCCGTCGGAAGGAAGATGGTACATCTCGAACAGCGGTTCAGGCACGACACGCATCGTGAATTGGGGCCAGTCGGGTGATCAACCGATGACCGCGGCGTATCGGATACAGTAGATTATTCGAGCGAGAGTATGATTCGGCCGTCCAAAAATGGGGCGGCCTTTTTCTTTTCAGCGGGCTGTTCGAATTCATAGGTGATGTCGGCAACCAAGAGCGGCCGCGGAGCGGCCGCACGCGTTTAGCCGTGGCCTTTAGGCCACGGAAGGCTCACGCCCCCTGCCGCGTCAGCGGTAGGTGATTCAATCAAACACGTAACGCTCGTCATATTCAATGCCATGCAATTTTAGAAGTGAGATGTACTCCTCTTCGAATGTTTGGCTTTTATGATGCTCGCGTTGATTCTCAATGTACCGGATCACCTCCGGCACCTGTGACTTGCTCACCGAGAATATTCCGTAGCCGTCTTGCCAGTTGAACAGACTGAGGTTTGAGAATTCATCATGAATCCACTTCGAAGACCCGCCCTTCAACCACATCGGGATCTTGCTCGGTGCAATCACTGGCTTCGCCATCGTGAGTGCGTGAATGTGATCCTCAATGCCACCCACGCCGAGTGACGTCAGGTTATGTTTACGCGCGATACCGCCTATGTATTCCCAAATGCGTTTCTCGATATCCTGATGAATAAACTTGCGGCGTTGCTTCGTGCTGAACACCACATGGTAGAAGAGTTGGGAGTAGGTGTTTGCCATCTGGATGTTTGTTTTCAACTACCGCTAACGCGGCAGGAACCCTGCTTCCTACCGTGGCCTAAAGGCCACGGCTAAACGCATGCGGGCCGCTATGCGGCCGCTCAGAACTTCCGACATTTTAATGCCGGGGTAAGACGCAAGTCTTTAATTCTTCTAAAATGTCCTGAATCAACCTACTGGGTGAGAAGAGGCCCGAGGGACATGGGGGAACGGACGTTTCCCGAAAATTCCCGTCTGTGTTAAAACATTCCTACCCCAAAAACTGCATCTTATAGTTATGAAATATTGTCCGACATGCGAGACACGTTACGATGAGGAGATCCTGCGGTTTTGTATGAAGGACGGCACGCCCCTGCTTGAAGAAGAGGAGCCGAAGTTTGTCGCGATGCCAAGCGAGTCGATCGATGAGGTCGAGGAAGACGATCCACGCGACATCACGGTGGTCAGGCGTAATGTTCCGATTCCCGAATCCGAGGAGGAGCGTCCGCGGATAGTTGTTCCTACTTACGAGGAATCACGTCGTCAGGAAGCTCGCGCACGGGTCGCTCGGCCTTACTACCCACCGCCGAAGGCCAATACGGCGAAGGTCGTTATACTCACCATTCTTGGAACGCTTGCCGCTGTTGGCATAATTGGCGCCGGCGTCTGGATGATGCAACGCGGGAGCAACACGAACCAGAACGTCAACGCAAACGCAAACGCGAACGTTAACGTTAACGCGAACACGAATCTCGGTATCGACGCCAACTTCCCTTTCAATC
>DATEOJ010000484.1:0-12860 GCA_035274235.1 Pyrinomonadaceae bacterium | reverse complement strand
GTACCGATCGAGCAGGCAGACTGAGCGAATATTAAGACATGCCCGAACTTACTCGAATACTTCTTGCCGAAGATCACAACACCGTCCGCGAAGGAATCAAACTCCTCGTTAATGCACAGCCCGACATGGAGGTGATCGGCGAGGCGGCGGACGGTCGAGCGGCGATCACCGAGACGCGAAGGCTCTCGCCCGATCTACTCGTTATGGATATCTCGATGCCTGAGATGAACGGTCTGCGGGCGACCGAGAAACTGCGTGAGGAGTTTCCCGATCTGAAGATCCTAACACTCACACGCCACACCGACGACGGATATCTTCAGCAACTTATAAAAGCCGGCGTCAACGGGTACGTCCTCAAGCAAAGTGCGCCCACCGAATTAATAAACGCGATTCGTACGGTTACGTCCGGGCGTTCGTACGTCGATTCAGAATTGACGCAACGAGTTCTTGGCGGTTATGCACGTCGTGCTGCGGGCCCGCTTCGCGGTGAAGGTGCACCCGAGGTTTCGGACCGAGAGTCGGAAGTACTTCGACTGATTGCGTGGGGATATAGTAACAAGGAGATCGCGACCCGCCTCAGCCTTAGTGTAAAGACGATCGAAGCTCACAAATCGAACGCGATGCGGAAACTTAATATGCGGTCGCGAATCGACATTGTTCGTTACGCGATTCTCCAAGGGTGGCTTGAAGAAGAGTAGAACCTCGCTTGTCCTTCCGAACAGAGACCAACTGATTTTCGTCTGCGCCCGGCACCTTTGCCCGGCGCATTTTTGCTTCCGACCTCACATCCCACGTCACTGGCATATTCTTTGCGATTTCGCCGCTGTGTATTCAATCAATGCGGGGGCAGCCCGTACTTGTAAGGACATGGAGGGTTATATGCGAATTCTAATTTCGGCGTGTCTCGCGGCGTGTGTGCTTGTCGTCTGCGTAGCGACCGGTAGTTCACAAGGAAAACCAAATGTTAAGCCGGAAGCTCCGGTCGTGCTCTGGGAGCAGCCAACGGATATCAGAAGCCGAGATCTTTACTATGGGCCGGGTGGACGTGCGCTCGTTCCCGATCTCAAGTACGCCGCGGTGTTGGGGCGGCAGCTAGGGGGCAACAACCTTAAGTACCGACTCCGCGACCGACATGGGAACGAATGGGTCGCGAAGATCGCAGACGAGTCCAAACCGGAGACTGCCGCGGTACGTTTGCTCTGGGCTGTCGGTTACAAGACCGAGGTCAATTACCTGATGCCGGAACTTCAATTGGGAAGCGAACGCCCATTTAGCAACGTACGTCTTGAGGCCCGGCCGAAGGGAGTAAAGCGTGGAGATAGATGGATGTGGGCCGACAATCCATTCCTCGGAACGAAGGAATTCGACGGCCTAAAAATCATGATGGCGATGCTGAACAACTGGGACGTGAAGGACGACAACAACATCATCCTGATCCAGGACGGACGTCACCACTATGTCGTCAGCGATCTTGGTGCTTCGTTCGGCAAACTCGCAAATGAATCGCAGAGCCGCGCCGGAAGGAGCGTCGGTGATGTCAGCGATTACGCCGAGTCGGTGTTTATAAAGGGCTCGAATGGCGGAACGATCGACTTTGCGTACACAGGCATGGCGGATCAGCTTATGAAGGGGATCAAGGTTGAGCACGGACGCTGGCTGGCCGACTTGCTCCTTCAACTATCTGATCGACAGATCCGTGATGCATTCCGTGCGGCGAACTATACGGATGAGAAAGCTGCGGTCTACGCAGCGGCTTTTAAGGCAAGGATCGACGCTCTCGATCGTGCATCTCGAGTGCCGGCACCGACGGGAGGCCAGTGATCGCGGAGATTCCGGCAGTAGGGAGTTTCCCTATGCCGGGTAATATCTTCCCGATTTAACCAGTTTGGGAAATAAGCCAGACTTGCGGACATAGAATCAGCTAGCTGGCTTCTTTTTTGATAGGCAGGTGTGTGCGGGTACCGCGGGTGATGAGGGACGTACACAGAATAGGCCGGGTCACTCATTTCAGCAGATGAAGCCGTCACGCATTCCAGACGGTGTGAAAGAGAGAACAGGGAATGAATATGGAAGTTTACGGGGACAGGGCGGGAGTGTTTGGTCTTTACGAACTGACGGATAACGGCACGATCCTTTATTCGCGACAACGCCGTTCCGACGAGTTGCAGGCATCAATGCCGGAAGTCATAGGCCGGGACTTTTTTCATGACTTCGTTGATTGCGACAACAGGGACGATTTGCGTCGGCATTTTCGACGTTTTGTCACAGACCGACGTCCTGTCGATGCTTTTTTGTTTGATTACAGATTCGACCGCGAGGTGATCCGTACAAAGATCCACATGACCCGGGCTTTCGAATCAGAGGATGATCACGGCAGTGAGATCGTGATCATGGATGTTAGACAAGCGGGAGTTTGATCGAGGTTTAGGGGGAGAAAGATGGAGATATTTGCCGGTCAGTCATTGATCAGTCACGGGAATGGAAGTGCCGACGTGCTTTCGACATTAGTAAAGAAACGCACGCCGGGAAGTCGTACACCGGAGAATTATTCGACGCCATCGTCGACCGAGAACGGTCTTCCGCGACACGGGAATATGCTGCTTCGTGCGATCGACCCCGAACACTTCCTTCGGCTGCGACAATTCATCAAGCGCGTAAGTTTGATAAAGGATCAATACGTATATCAACAGGACGACCGGATGGGAGTCATCTATTTCCCGGAGTCTGCCGTTATGTCTGAGTTTCAAATTCTCGAAGACGGGCGGACGATCGAAGTTGGCTTGATCGGCAGCGAGGGGGCGGTAGGCATTCCATCGGCGTTCAACTCTGTTCGAGCGGCAAACTGTACGCAGGTATGCGTTCCCGGAACGGCATTGGCGGTCGGACGAGATGTTTTCGAACGAGAGGTAATCTCGGATCCAAGACTGCAGCTCGTGCTTCATAGTTACTTGAACGCGCAGATCAAACAACTTTCGCAGCGGGTGGTATGCAATACCTTTCACTCGGTGGAGCAGCGGTTCTGCACCTGGTTGCTAACGCTTCAGAATCGGAGCCATCGGGAACGTTTTCGATTGACGCATGAACACGTAGCTCGTGTGCTAGGTGTTCATCGACCAAGCGTGACATGCATCGCGCAGACGCTTCGCGACAAGAAGCTCATTGATTATGGTCGTGCTCGACTCGTGATCTGTGATCCGGTCGGACTCGAAAAGCTGGCTTGCCGATGTTCGGCCGAACTTCAAACTTCCGAATTCTTGCATTGAATTTTGGGTACGGTATTTTGCCGTACAGAATGTTTTAACGGGATAGTCTAATTTGAAAATCAGTGACCCAGCGGAACGGGAGCAGTTCCTCACGGCGATTGTCCTTCGGATTTACATTCGTCAATTCTGCTTTCGCTCCGCATTTTTTTTTGCAATGCGTGGCATCCTGGTCGTATCGATGCAATACGGAGCAGTCGCCTCGGTATTCCGACTGACAGACCCCCGTCCTTGTAAATCTTACACTTAGCCTACCAAGTAAATGCTGCGCCGTGTGGCACACGTTTCGCAATATTTACGTGAATACAGGAGATAGGATCTTACGTTTTTATGGATGTACTTACTTTCCCAGGGTCGAAGTTTGCCGCGGATCACGCAGTGCTCTGCTTTTCGCATCTACGATGGGACTTCGTTTTTCAGCGACCGCAACATTTGCTCACTCGTTTCGCAAAACGGCATGACGTTCTTTTTATCGAAGAACCGGTTTATGCCGACGGCGAACCGCGGTTCGTCGTAACGCCGCGACAAGACGGGCTGAAGGTCGCAGTCCCGCATCTGCCGCACGATACCGACGTCACCACGATCGATAGCTTGATGTCGAGTCTTCTCGACCGCCTCATCGAGGATGAGGGAATTGAAAAGTTTATCGCGTGGTATTACACACCGATGATGCTCTCGTGGAGTGAGCACTTGCGACCGGTCGCGGTGGTCTACGATTGCATGGACGAACTCTCAGCGTTCAAAAACGCACCGGCGGAGATCCGAATTAAAGAGGCGGAGCTATTTGCGCTCGCGGACCTTGTCTTAACCGGCGGGCGAAGTTTGTACGAAGCGAAACGCGAACAGCATCCGGCTGTTTACTGTTTCCCGTCGAGTATCGACGCAAAACATTTTGCGCGTGCATTGGACGTCGAAAACGAACCCGGCGATCAAACGAACATACCGCATCCACGGATCGGTTTCTGCGGAGTCATCGACGAGCGGACCGACATCGGCCTGTTGCGCCGGGTGGCAGAAATGCGACCTGATTGGCAATTCGTGATGCTCGGTCCGGTGGTCAAGATCGATGAGAACGCTCTGCCTCGACTCGACAACATTCATTATCTCGGGGGCAAAGACTACAGCGACCTTCCCGAGTATATCGGCGGCTGGGACGTCGCGATGATGCCGTTCGCGTTGAACGAATCGACGCGGTTTATAAGTCCGACAAAAACACCCGAGTATCTCGCTGCCGGAAAGCCGGTTGTGTCCACGGCAATTCGTGATGTTGTTCGTCCATATGGCGAGGCGGACCTCGTGAAGATCGCCGAAACACCTGAGCAATTTGTCGCCGCGATCGAAGCGGCGATGACCGAAGATCTTGTCGAACACCGGCGAAAGTCAGCCGAGTTTTTAGAAACGATGTCCTGGGACAAAACCTACGAGGCGATGTCCGAGCTGATCGATGAAGTGATCATGTCGAAGAAAGCATCTGTTGCGACGACGAAGGGAATATAAGGAGGGGATTATGTTTGACTATTTAATTGTGGGGGCTGGTTTCGCTGGCAGTGTGCTCGCGGAACGTTTGGCGAATGGCTCCGGAAAGAGCGTGTTGATCTGCGACAAGCGTCCGCATATTGGCGGTAACGCTTACGATTGTTATAACGACGACGGCATTCTTATACATAAATACGGCCCTCATATTTTTCATACCAATTCGGCCGACGTATTCGAGTATCTTTCGCGGTTCACTGAATGGCGCGACTATCAGCACCGCGTTCTCGCGGAGGTTGATGGCATGCGTGTTCCCATACCGATCAATCTCGACACGATCAACAAACTTTACGGCCTAAAGCTCAACGCGCTTGAGGTAAAGGATTTCTTTGAGAAGATGCGCGAGAAGCGCGAACCGGTGCGCACATCGGAAGATGTCGTCGTCAACGCGGTCGGCCGCGAGCTCTACGAAAAGTTCTTTCGCGGATACACGCGCAAGCAATGGGGACTAGATCCGTCGGAACTCGATGCATCGGTGACAGCTCGCGTACCGACCCGCACAAATCGCGACGATCGATACTTTACCGATACGTTTCAGGCGATGCCGAAGCACGGCTACACGCGGATGTTCGAGCGCATGCTCGACAGCCCGCGGATCAAGGTGATGCTGAATTGCGATTACAAGGAGATCGTAAATGAGATCGATTATCGCGAGATGGTTTACACCGGCCCGGTCGATGCGTTCTTCGATTATAGATACGGCAAGCTGCCGTATCGATCGCTGGAATTTAAACACGAGACCCGCGACGTCGAGGTTTTCCAGGAAGCCCCGGTCGTGAATTACCCGAATGGTCAGCCATATACGCGCGTGACGGAATTCAAGTACCTGACCGGTCAGACGCATAACAAGACGGGAATCGTTTACGAATACCCGAAAGCCGAAGGCGATCCTTATTACCCGATTCCGCGTCCGGAAAATGCAGAGCTTTATAAAAAGTATGAACTGCTCGCAAAAGCTCAGCCGGACGTTCACTTCGTCGGACGCCTCGCGACATACAAGTACTACAACATGGATCAGATCGTCGCGCAGGCGTTGACGCTTTATGGAAAGATCGAAGGCGTCAAACGAAAGGAGGCGATGGCGATCGCGACACCGTCGTCTGCGATGGTCTACACGAACGGGAATGCGAAGAGGAACGGGATCGCGACTCTCGACACGATCTCGTAGTTCTTTGAAAGGTCAGGCGGCTGTCGATCGCGTTAGCATTTTGTGCTGATACGCGATCTCAGCCGCCAACGGTTGAAAGATCTCCCGATGGCCGTTGTCGTCGGCGTAGTCCCAGAGACCGTTGTGGCAGTGTCGATCGTCCGCCCAACCGGGATGGTTGACGATGGGATACAAACAGATGCCGTTTATGTCGACACTGGTCGAACGCGCGATTGCGGTTTGTTCGCAGACATAGCGAAACCAGTCCGGACGCTCGTCGTCTTCTATACCGGTTTCGGCTATAAAGATCGGCTTGCCGTATCGCTTGTGAAACTCGTGGAGTATGTCGGCGAGGGGTCGATAGACCTCATGACCGCGCGGGATCTTTCGACGACTCGGATGATGCCATTGGTTGTGAAAGTAGTAGTTGAGACCGATGACATCGAGAGCGTCGGTACTTCCGCCGAGTTCGGGCTGGCGTCTTCCGGTCAACATGTCGAACGCTTCGAACTGCGATCGCCGGTACATCTCAGCTGCACGCCGGGCGCCTGGAGTATCTCGCTGCGGGACTACATGGATCGCCGGATCGGTCATGACAATTCGTGCGTCGGGAGCTACGGAGCGAATTGCCGCTGTTGACGCGAGGGCAGAGAGAACAAGTCTTCGTTTCAACTCACCACCCCGCCGCTTGGCACTCGGGTAGAAGGTACCAACCTGACCTGCGATCCATGAGAAGAACGAGATCTCGTTTACCGGACAAACGAAGAGACGGTCGCCAGTCTCGCTCTTGAGGAACTCGGTCGCTGCTCGCGAATAGCTTGCGAACCGCTCGATAAAGTCATCGCTGAAAATATCCAGGTCATCCGGGTAGCCATAATGAAACAGGTCCCACACGACCTCGATCCCGGTTTCTTTGACTGCGTCGATCTGAAGACGAAGACTGTCGAAGTCGTACTTAAAGGGTTCGCGTTCGATGAGGTGCCAGCGGAGTCCGTCGCGACATGTGTGAATGTTCAGATCGCGTAGTCTGGAATAATCTGCTTTGGCGAATTCGTCGTGTCGGGTCGAAGCAATGAGGTCGAGCCGACGTCCTCGACCATCGCGGTGTGTCGAGCATTCGAAGCCGCCCATGAAAAAACTCTTAAAAGGCATCGGATGTTTCTGGTTCCTAGTTCCTGGTTTCTAGTTTCTAGTTTCGTGCTTCTAGTTGCAAGATGCTGGCCAACCACTGGAAACTATACTGACGTCATTAGTTAAATCTGGGAGATACTGGGTCACCGGAACCAGGAACTTGAAACCGGGAAGTCGAAACCAGGAACTCGAACCTAGGAACCTGAACCAGGAACTTGAAACCACGAACTAGGAACTAGAAACTTAAAGTCATGAATATCCTCGTTACAGGCGGAGCAGGGTATATCGGCAGCGTTGTCGTTGAAGAGACGCTGCGCTCCGGGCACAAAACGGTCGTCTACGACAACCTGATTAAAGGCCACCGCGAAATGGTCGCGCCTGACGCGTTGTTCGTGGAAGGCGATCTGCTCGACCGCGAGAAGCTCGAGAGCACCCTGCGCGAAAACTCCATCGACGCGGTCATTCACATGGCTGCGTACTCGCTCGTCGGCGAGTCGGTCGCCGAGCCTGAGAAGTATTATCAAAACAACGTCGTGGCCGGTCTCTCGCTGCTTGATGCTATGCGGGAGTGCGGCGTATCGAAGATCGTCTTCTCATCGACGGCGGCGACGTACGGCGAGCCCGAGAAACAGCCGATCGAAGAGTCGGATCGTACTGCTCCGACGAATCCGTATGGCGACACAAAGCTCGCGTTCGAACATGCGCTAAAGGCGTATGACGCAGCTTACGGAATGAAGTACGTAAGTCTTCGATACTTCAACGCAGCCGGTGCGAGTGAGCGGTGCGGTGAGATCCATGATCCGGAAACGCATTTGATCCCGATCGTTCTTCAGGTCGCGGCTGGTTCGCGGGAGGCTGTAGAAGTCTATGGCGACGATTACACAACCCGCGACGGCACGTGTGTTCGCGATTACATTCACGTCATCGATCTCGCTCGCGCACACGTGTTGGCTTTGAAACGACTCGAGACGGGGAGTGCAACCTTCAATCTCGGATGCGGCGGTGATGGCTATACGGTAAAGGAAGTGATCGATGCGGCCCGCGCCGTTACCGGCAGGGAGATAGCTGTTCGCGTCGCGAAACGTCGGCCAGGAGATCCGGCGGTTCTGATCGCAAGTTCGGACAAGATTCGTGAGGCACTCGGTTGGAAGCCGGAGTTTCAAGATCTTAGTGTGATCATCGAGTCGGCGTGGAAGTGGATGCAGCGACAATCGGCAGGGAAGTCGGCATAGCTTTTCGATATGGATGAAAAAACGAGAGAGCAGGGATCGGACGAGATACCGATGCACACCCGCGAGATCCGTCTCGACGACGGTCGGTACATGATCTTTTTTACCTTCGGAGACGAGGACAAGGAAACGGATGTCTGAACTTCGTTTCAATCCACTCCTCGGTGAGTGGCTCGCAACCGCGACGCACCGGCAGGACCGTACGTTCCTTCCGCCACCGGATTATTGTCCTTTGTGCCCGACAAAACCTGGCGGTCATCCGACAGAGGTTCCCGAGCCGACTTACGACCTTGTCGCTTTCGAGAACCGTTTTCCGAGCTTGAAACCAAACCCGGACGCTCCCGCGATCGAGGCTGACGGGATCTACGAAGTCGAGCCGTCGAAAGGCGTCTGCGAAGTGGTCCTCTATTCCCCGAATCACTACACGACACTTGCGGAGGAACCAGTCGAGCGACTGCACAAACTCGTTCGCGTATGGCGTCACAGGTTTGATGCGCTGAGCCGAAACGAGTTCGTGAAGTACGTTTTCATTTTTGAGAACAAGGGCGAGGAAGTCGGCGTTACGCTTCATCACCCGCACGGTCAGATCTACGCGTATCCGTTCGTGCCGCCCGTGGTAAAGAAGGAGCTCGATCAATGCTCGAATCACTTCAACGCTACCGGTCGCTGTCTCCTCTGCGACATCGTCGAGAAGGAGCTTACGTTTGAGCAACGAATCATCGCGTCCAACGATTCATTCGCCGCATACATTCCTTTCTTCGCCCGTTATCCTTACGAAGTGCACATCGCGGCCCGTCGACATCTTTCGGCGTTGACCGACTTCCTGCCGAACGAAGAGCTCGATCTCGCTGAGATACTCAAACAGGTTATCGCCGCGTATGACCGGATCTTCAACAAGTCGTTCCCATACATCATGGTCGTTCACCAACGACCATCGGACGGCGACGCCTACGATTACTTTCATTTTCACATCGAGTTCTATCCTCCCAGACGCACGGCTGAGAAGCTGAAGTATCTCGCGGGCAGCGAAGCCGGCGCGGGGATGTTTATCAACGACACTCTTCCAGAAGTTAAGGCTGCGGAACTTCGCGCGCTCGTCGAGCCGGTTCAATGGAAATAGACATCGGGCAATTGGTCGGTGAGTTCGGGGAACGCTTTGGCGCGATCCCGCGTCTCTTCCGAGCGCCGGGTCGCGTGAATCTGATCGGCGAACACACGGATTACAACGAAGGTTTCGTGATGCCGTTTGCGATCGATCGCCACACGATCGTCGCGGCACATCGCCGCGAAGACACGAAGGTTAACGTATTTGCGCGAGACCTCGATAGTTCGGCGAGTATCGATCTGCGCGATGAGCCGGTAAAGAAGCGCGGCGACTGGATCGACTACGTCGAGGGGACGGTTCGATGTGTCGCTGAGGAATTCGGTGATGTGAGCGGCGCGGACATGATCATTACATCGAGCGTTCCGATCGGCGGTGGACTCTCGTCGTCCGCGGCGATCGAAGTATCGGTAGGTTTGGCGATGCTCTCGTTGAACGAGATCGATGTCGATCGAAAACGGCTCGCCTTTGCGGCGCAGAAAGCTGAGCATGAGTTTGTGGGAACCAGGTCCGGGATCATGGATCAGTTCACGTCCGTGTTTGCGAAGGAAGGGCATGCGATGCTGCTCGACTGCCGTTCGCTCGATGTCGACTACATCCCGCTTGCAATTGAGGACGTCGATATCGTCGTGATCGACACGAAGGTCAAGCACTCCCTCGCCTCGAGCGAATATAACAAGCGGCGAGAAGAATGTGAGAAGGGAGTCGAACTTCTAAGAGAGGTATTGCCGGATATCCGATCGCTTCGCGATGTAACCGAAGCTGATCTAAAGGAGTATGCGAGTCGGTTGCCGGATGTAGTTGAAGCTCGGTGCCGGCATGTCGTCACCGAAAATAAGCGCACGATAGCTGCTGCCGCAGCACTTCGCGAAAAGGATTTCCGAACGGTTGGAGATCTGATGTTCGAATCGCATCGGTCGCTGCGCGACGATTATGAGGTGAGCTGTCCGGAACTTGATCTGCTCGTCTATGCTGCCGCGCGGGAAGAAGTCGTTTACGGTTCGCGTATGACGGGTGGCGGGTTCGGTGGTTGCACCGTGACGCTTGTTAGGCAAGACGCTACGGAAGAACTCACGCGAACGATCAGCGATATCTACTCGGCCCGGTTCGGAAGGGATCCTGAAGTCTACACTTTTAAGGTTGCGAACGGCGCGTCGGAGCTGACGATTTGATTTGTGACGAGATCGCCGACAGTACGTTCGGAGTCGGTGATGTATTGTTTTATCTGTTCGACGAGCGGCGTCGGCAGCCATCGCTGATCACCCCCGTCGCGATTCAATTTGTAGAGCCCCAACTCCAGATAGAAGTTCTCTAGCGGTTCCTCCGAGAATCTATATCTCCAGTCGATCATTGTGAACAGCGGAAACCAGGTGTAACCGATAACGGGCACAGACGCGGCTCGAAGATCGTGGATCATCGAGACCGACGACTTCAGCCACCGCTGTCGTATCTCATCGCTTCCGACCGCGCTTGTTTCCGTGATCATGATCGGCACCTGATAACGTTCGTAGTAGTGCGTGATCAATTCCTTGAAACCATCACCCTCGGGTTCGGTTTCGCGGAAAGCGATGCGTCCCCGCTTGTCGATATAGAGGAGTTTTGTCGACCACTGCGGATAGAAATTCAAACCGATGACATCCAGCTCGACGGGAGTGCGAGCTATCTCGTCGAGTGCGTCAGGCGAAACACCGTTGCGTACGAGCCACGAGAAGAGCAGGTGGTCGTGCGTAAGACGGCCCGAGATCAGATCGAAGCAAAGATAACCCCGGAACTGTTCTTCCCGCGCTATAGCTGCCAGATCTTCGCGAACCGTCCGCGTCAAACCAGCCGCTTCGACATGCACCATTACAGACATCGGATCGATCGCTTTCAATGCCTTGACCGTTTTCACGATACCGCGTGCCAGCTGAAGCATGATCCGGATATAGCCCTTGTCGCCTTTCAAGTAAGGCGGCCACAAGCCACGGAGACCGCACATCAGCGCGTTGATTATCGGTTCGTTGAGTGGGGTGTACCAGGTGATGAGATTCTTGTATCGCTCGGCGAACGCAGCTGCGTAGTCGGCAACGTATTGCGGATAGTTCTTGTTCGCGAACTCGCGTTCGAGCCAGAACGGACATCCGTAGTGCATGAGGTCGATGATCGGAAGTATCTTCAACTCCTCGACCATGTAAGGGATCACCTCGTCGGTCCAACTCCAGTCAAACTTACCGCGTTCGGGTTCAACCTTGTACCAGGGAACTCCCCAACGCATCGCCTTGAGTCCGAGTTCGCAGGCGAGCCCCAGGTCGGTACGCCAGTGCTCGTAGTGGCCCATCATCTCGTACTCTTCGAGTGCTCGATGGCCTGGCCGCGTTTGCGGCACGAACGTATTCTCTATTCCGGCAGCCCACAAAAAGTCGGATGCGCGACTGGTTAGGATCTCTTTCGCTCTCAAAATTCTTTCCGTCGGGGGATTTGTTGCCGGGAGATCGGCGATGACTCTCCGATGGTAAACATCGCGCGACGAATTTTCAAGCAAATCGTGACGGTTTTTCGATGCCTGTCAGACGTATCATCTCGACGCCCACTTTTCCTCCGGTGCAAACTATCGAGGCGGTTGCAGAACCGTCGCCGATATTGAACTCCCCGAGCGATATGTCGTCGAAATAGCAAAGAACTTTACTTCCTAACTTCACCGCTCGGAGTTGATGAAAACTCGTCGGCTCGATGTGGGGGAGGAGATCGATCGTCGTTTCGCCAAAAATTGCGACAGCGCGTTGCTGGTGATCCACTTCAATTTGAAATTGTTCGCTGTCGCCGTTCAGCTTCAGTCCGTACCTTGCGTAATCGTCTAACGGACGAAAGTTGGCCGCGAATTCAAAAGACTCGAACCCTCCACCTTTAGTTACCTCGTACTCATCGTCCGATTTGATCACCAATTCACCACCGGTGAGCCGGTGGCTTCCTTCTCCGGACGTCGTCCATCCATTTTCTTCCAGTGGAAAATCATCGACGAACAATTCTTCAAAACCCTCTGTCAGACAAGACGTCGCTATCGCCAACTCCAGGTTTTCGACGCGAAGTGCAACCTCGTCTAAGCCGTTCGCCAGGCAGGTCTTGATGTTCAACGCTGAGTTGTCGAGACATATGCTGACTCGATGTCGATCGACCTCGATCCGAAGTTCGTGCCACGCACTCCAGTCGATCCCCGGAGGTAATTTGAAGATCGAAGGCAAGCCGGGTGAGTCGTCGGGAACGGTGAGACGGGCGACGTTGGATAGCGGATGGAGTGTTAGTTCGAGTTTTCCGACACCTGAGCTGAATGTAAGAGCAAATATCCCATCGGGGTTCGGTTCGCTTTCGAAACGCATCGCGACCTCGCAAAGAAAACTCTGCGCCGGTTTTTCCAACTTTAGTTCGCCGGTACCGCCGCACTGCAAGGTTCCATCGACCAAATCCCAGTCGCCGGTTCGCAG
>DATEOJ010000483.1:0-7906 GCA_035274235.1 Pyrinomonadaceae bacterium | reverse complement strand
TACGCATACCATGTTCCCGTCGACGGACGGAACACCGCGGGGTCGGTCTTTCCATCGCCGTCGAAGTCGGCTGGTACCGGTGTATCCGTACCAAGTCCCCAATGGATCTTGAAGTAACCGACGGTGCTTCCCGTCACATGCCAGTCGCCGGTTGAAGGACGGAACAATGCGAGGTCGTTCTTCCCGTCTCCGTCATAGTCACCCGGAATCGTGATATCACCGGTCGAACCAAACAGAGTCGAGGTCGAACTGCCGTTGCTGCTCTTCTTGATCCACCATGTGTTGGTTGAGGGACGGAAGACTGCCGCGTCTGTCGTACCGTCACCGTCGTAGTCGCCTGCGACCGGAATGTCGCCGGTAGTTCCAAAACTGATCGTCTGGGCGGTTGCGGAAGGACTTGTCTTATAGGTCCACGTTCCGTTGTTGAATACTCCGGCGTCGGTCTTGCCGTCACCGTTGAAGTCGCCGGGTGTGATCTTCGATGCTGCAGGGAGAACGTACGGGTCGGAAACCGTTCCACTACTGCTGTTTCGAATCTTGAAATCGGTGCTCGCCACACGCCAGCGGCCGATGTCTGCTTTGCCATCATTGTCGAAGTCGAAGTCGACGACGCTCGTTGGCTGCGGCGGTGCGGCCGTTGTAGTTACTGGAACTGCAGAAGGCTTAAGGAATGCGAGAAGAGGAGAAAAGAACGCGAAAGTTCGCTCGCCGAATGTCGGAAGTTTCGCGCTTTCAAGACCTGAAGGAACGCTCGGCAGAACCAAACTTTGGAGGTCACCGGCGAAAGCGACCGCATTCTGAAACACACCGAGTACCGGTTTCTTGTCGACAGTCGGAAAAGAAAAGTTTGAACTGTAACTCAGTAGATCGATCGTCTGCAGCGACGAGTTGATCGAACTCAATACTTGCGGAAACTTCGGAGCACCGTCAACGATCATTCTTGGTGCCGCGGGCATCGACACCGCGAGCATGCTGATCATGATCAAACTGCAAACAAACTTCGAAACGAATCGAAACGCGAACGTGTGCCGGACACGCGCACCGATATTATGTAGGGGCACCCTTCTCTCTTCCTTGATATTTCTCGGAAAAGCCTTGATGTTAAGGAAGCGTGAGATCCAAGAGGGGGAACAAATCCGGCAAGTCTATTCGCAACTCACTCGCTACTTCACTGACAAACTCAAAACTAAAGCCTTGTGATTCTTCCGGCCGATTGCTCGTCGGAAGGTCGAGGTTAGGAAACCAGATGCCGCTTGTCAACGCGCGAAACTAAAAAGTGAATTAGAGGTAAGAGTATCAACAAGCTTAAGCCAGAAACCCAATGCGCTTTAGAAGATCGTCGAATCGCGAATCACTATAAAGTCCCTCAAACCTCGGATCGACCTTCAACATGACGATGTGCGACTCGCGTCGCGCGAACGAAGTTTCCAGTTCGGCAAATGCGTTCTCGACGTCGCCTAAAGTTGCGGCGAATACAGCGACGATGTATGACGAGAACGTGATCGGTCGCTTGTCGCTTGGCTCGGTCATCGATTTGAGAAACGCACGCCAGCCGTCTTCGAAACTCTCGCGTATAAACTCGGCGTTCTTCGGGAAACCCATCACCTCACTGCAACGCGCGTAAGCCTCGACGCTCTTCGTTACATCGCCATTCATCTGGTACGCAAAGGCCAATGATAGGTACGCGACGCCGAAATTTGGATCGAGTTCGAGTGTTCGCGTCGCACGGACGATCGCTTCGTCATAGCGGCGAGTGAGGAACAGACAGAAACTGTAGATCCAGTTCCCAACCACCGAGAGAGGATCGACCTCCAACGCTTTCTTGAGCTGTGCATCAGCCTCGCCGGTTCGACCGAGCTCGGTAAGCAGAACGCCGTATGCCTGCCGTGCAATCGGATTGTTCGGGCTAAGTTCGATGGCTCGCAAGAATGAATTCTCGGCGGCCGTGAAGTCGTACTCGTAATGCTGCTGCACCATTCCAAGCGCGCTGCAGGCTTCCGCAGAATCTTCGTCGAGCGAGAGTGCTTTTAACGCAAACTCCTTCGCCTTTGACATTCCCTCCACCGGCGGCAGCGGACCCATCTCAGTGAGCATGATGTGGGCATCGGCGAGACCGGCGTACGCCAACGCGTAACCTTCGTCCGCCGCGATCGCTTGATTGAAATACTCGATCGCCTTGTAAAAATTCTCAGCCGTAAATTTATTGAGGAAGAAGCGTCCCTGAAGATAAAGCTGGTACGCCTCGACATCGACCGTGTAATGCCGCAGCTCCTCGACCAGCTCGGCGAGCTGCTCCTCCTGACTCGGCTGTCCGAGCAGCTTTACTTTGAGTGCATCGACAACGGCGAGCGTGATCTCATCCTGCACTTCGAAGACGTCCTTCATTTCGCGATCGTAACGTTCCGACCAAAGCTGATAACCGCTCGACGCATCGACAAGCTGCACAGTTATCCGCAAACGATCGCCTGCCTTCCGGACGCTGCCTTCGAGAACATTCGTTACATTCAGCGCTCGTCCGATATGGCTGACGTCCATGTTCTTGCCCTTGAATGAAAACGCCGACGTCCGGGCCGCGACACGAAGCTCGTCGATCTTCGCGAGCGCGCTGATCAACTCATCGGCGAGACCGTCACAAAAATATTCATCGTCTGGCGCACTCGTCATGTGTGCGAACGGAAGAACAGCGATCGAATTTTGCGACGGCTCATCGGCCATCGACTGATGTAATCCATTCGACGTTCGCCTTGAGAAGACATTGCTCCGTCGACGCACGCCGCCACCCGTACCCGGAATAATTCCAAACGCGAGATCGACCGCCGCCTCCGGCGAGAGTGCTCGTCCGAGACGGATCTGAACATCGAGTTGGTCTTTTGGTAGTCGCGCCTGCAACGTCTCGAAATACGCGAGTCGGAATGCTTCTTCCGCCGGCTCGATGGTGTAACCGATCGATTCTCGCAAGGCTTCCGCCGCTCCGCTCAACTTCGCGGCCGAATGCAGATCACCCTTCTCGATCGCGAGTGCGGCAAACCCGTCCATCGAGTAAGAGATCGTCATCTTGTTGCCGAGCTCGAAAGCGAGATTCGCCGCTTCGGCAAAATGCTTCTTCGAATTCGCAAAGTCGCCAGCTCCAAAGCAGGCGGCACCGAGGTTGTTCAGCGTGTCGCTGACGGCGCTCTTGTTATCGAGTTCGCGAAATAGGGGTAGGGCTTCCTCGAAAAACGGACGAGCACGGTCAAAGTCCTTCTCGGTTCGTGCGAGGTCGCCGAGAAACGCGAGGCTGATCGCGACGCCGAACTTGTCTTCAAGCTCGCGGCTGATCGCGAGACCGGATTCGAAATATTCTCTCGCTCCGGCGTGGTCCCCTTGCTGCATCGCAACCAGTCCGAGACCGCGACTAGACACCGCGAGACCTTGTTTATCTCCGACTTCCTTCGCGGCCGCGAGACCGTTTGTGTACGCGTTGTGTGCCGTCTCGTAGTCGCCGCGAAAGCGGGCTGCGAGTCCGAGACCGTTCATCAATTTGAAACGCAATTGCGCCGGCGGATCGCCGCCGCCTTCGAGTGCCGCCCTCAGCCATCGATAGCCTTCGCTCAAGTGACTGTGAAGCAGCCAGAAGTTGCGTACGGAAACCGCGAGCCGAACCGCGGTCGTCGGATCGTTGGCTAACAACCACCGCATCGCCGTCCGCAGATTGTCGTGCTCGTCTTCGAGACGATCGAACCACTCCGCTGACTGCGCTGCCTGCAGGAAAGGCTCAACCTTCTCACCGAGGGCGAGGAAATACTCCGCGTGCGCCCGTGTGGACTCTTCAAATTCGCCGGCATTCCTCAGTGCCTCTTCCGCGTACTCGCGAACGACATCGAGCATTCCGAATCGGTGCTCGCCGCTAATGCCGTCCATTCGAACCAACAGGCTTCGATCCAAGAGAGACGTGACCTTGTCGATGACCTCAACGCCATCGAGTTCGCCCTCTCGCCCGCAGACACTCTCGGCCGCCTCGATCGAAAAGCTTCCGGCGAACACGGACAGTCGCCTGAAGACCGCCTTCTCGTTGTCGTCGAGAAGATCGTGGCTCCAATCGATAGCGCCGTACATTGTCCGCTGCCGTTCGGGAAGATCGCGTGACCCTCCGGTCAAAAATTTCAGACGGCTGTCGAGCTTTTCGAGGATCGCCGACAGCGAGAGCACACGTACGCGTGCCGCGGCCAGCTCGATCGCGAGCGGCAGTCCCTCGAGACGCGAACATATCGCGGCGATGTTTCGGCCGTTCTCCTCACTCAACTCAAAACCCGGATCGGCCGACTTCGCACGTTCGGAAAAAAGCTGTACCGCCTCGTTGCGACGTATCGTCTCGAACGATACCTGTTCACCTGGGGGCGGTGATAACGGAGGTACGGCGAACTCCCGCTCACGGCTTACACGAAGGAGGAACCGACTCGTAACGAGAACCTTGAGTCCCGGTGCGGCCTCGAGGAGGTCCGCGATCTGAGGCGCGGCGTCGACAACCTGCTCGAAGTTATCGAGCACGAGAAGCATCGCTTTGTCCTTGAGTTCGTCCTTTAGTGCATCCAGCACTGGGGGCACACCCTCATCCTTTACGCCAAGCGGCTGCGCGATCGTCGGTATGACCAATTCAGGGAGCGTGATCGACGACAACTCGATCATAAACACGCCGTCCTCAAACTCCGGCAGCATCATCTCAGCGACCGCGTGGGCGAGACGAGTCTTACCGGTGCCGCCGATACCGGTCAGCGTGATGAGCCGGACCGTCGGGTCTCGCAAAAGATGCGTGATGTCCGCCATCTCCGCCCGGCGGCCGACTATCGGTGCAAAGTAGCTTCGAAGATTGCTTGTCCGACGGTTCGCGCTTCCTCTTGAATCGGCGGCCGTTGGACGAGGAACGACCTCGGTTGGAGCGTTGTCGAAGACGTACGTGTTGTCGTCGCCAGACCGCGCGGCCGATCGTCGCAGCTCAGCCTCGAACTCAATGCGTCTCGTAAACTCGCGGAGGTCGCGGAGCAGAGCGTCCGACGATTCGTACCGATCATCCCGATTGGCCCGCAGCGTCTTGAGAACGATGCGTTCGAGTTCCGCCGGTAGCTCGGGATTTAGTTGCGATGGAGGGGCCGGTGTTTTTGTAAGTATCGCGGCGATCGTATCGGTCGATGTCTCACCGCTGAACGGCAAGGACCCGGTCAACATCTCGTATAGCACGACGCCGAGACTCCAGACGTCGGAACGTCCGTCAATATCGAGACCGCGTGCCTGCTCGGGTGACATGTAAGACGCAGTGCCGACGATCATCCCGGCTTGTGTCAGAAACTGCTGCGAACCAAACGGGACTTTCTCCGACTCCACGAGTTTCACGAGACCGAAGTCCAGGATCTTCGCTTGTCCGCGACCGGTGACGATGATGTTTGCCGGCTTAATATCGCGATGGACGATGCCCGCGGCGTGTGCTTCTGCCAACGCCTCGCAGACTTGAGTAGCGATCTCGACGGTCTTGCGGATGTTGCGCCGCCGCCGTCGGATCATCGCGGAGACGGTTTCGCCCTCGATATATTCCATCGCGATGAACGGCGAGTCGCCCTGCGAATTGATCTCGTAGATCGTGCAAATATTCGGATGATTGAGAGCGGAGGCGGAGCGTGCTTCGCGAAGAAAACGCTCCATATGATCGGACTTTGTACTGAGTTCCGTGGCGAGGAACTTAAGTGCTGCCTTCCGGCCAAGTTGGTCGTCTTCAGCGAGATAGACCTCACCCATCCCGCCCGAGCCGAGCGGCGATATTACACGGTACTGTGAAAATTGCTGACCGACTCTGGACACGGGAAACCCGAAAATTATACCACTAGTCAACATAGCGGTGCGGTTGGGCACTTTGCGGTTCGGCAGCGAACAGAACGGCGCAAGAATGTCGTAAAAGGAGAAGTTGGCGACGGGGACGCGAAGAGGAACGAAACGTGAAAGGACCGAAAGAGTTCGCCGCGGAGCGGCCGGACGCATTTAGCCGTGGCCTTTTAGGCCACGGTCAGGAAATATACCGATTGCGCCGCGTTTAGCGGCCGCATGAATGTGCAGCCGCCGCTGACGCGGCTGGGATATCTGCGATGCTTCCGTGGCCTAAAAGGCCACGGCTAAACGCATACGGTCGCTACGCGACGATCGTGTCAAAAAGAGGTGTACGTCGAGGAAAGGGGGTGTGTCGAGCGGCCGCGGTCATTATCGACCGCTGAGCTAGATGCTTGTCCCCAAGATTCTTTGCTTGTTAGAATACAAGTCCAATTCTAGACAGAAGGAGTACCAGCTATGTTGCGAAAAAGCGCTGTTCTTTTTACGGTTCTGACTCTTGTTGCTTTTGTACTTACTCCGGCGCGGAGCAGTGCGGGTGACTTTGCGGTCGGCTCTACACTGGAGAATTTTTCATTGCCGGATACAAACGGTAAGGTGCAATCGTTCAATGACCTGAAAGGCAAGAATGGAGCTGTTGTGGTTTTCCTCTCCGCACAGTGCCCGGTCGTCAAAGCCTATAACGAACGCATCAACCAGCTCGCCGCTGACTACCAGGCGAAAGGAATTAACGTCATCGGCATCAACTCGAACGCCACGGAGTCGCTCGATTGGGTGAAATCACACGCCGCCTCGACGTACAAATTCCCGGTGCTGAAGGATGACGGCAACGTTATCGCCGACAAATTTGGGGCGACCGTCACGCCGGAAGCGTACTACTTCGACGCCAAGAACGTTCTGCTCTATCACGGAGCGATCGACAACGACAAGAACGGCAGTGCCATCACCGACAACTATCTTCGCACCGCATTCGACTCTGCTTTGAACGGAAAAGCGATCGCCAAGACACGCGCGAATGCTTTTGGTTGTTCGATCAAACGCAAGGGCGAATAGTTTTTGAGAATGTCATTGCGAAGTATTGAGCGAGTGGGCTGCGTTGCGGCCGCTGTGGTTGTCGGTCTGGTTTTTGCGATCGGTGTAGCCGGTCAGGGAAAACCGCCCGTGACTGTTGCGACGACGAAGCCCCTTGTCGTGACCCAGCTCAATATCGCCGGTTTGAAGAAAGCGATCACGCCGAATGGCAAACCCCTGCTCGTCAACTTTTGGGCGACCTGGTGCGATCCGTGCCGAGAAGAGTTCCCGGACCTTGTCAAACTCGACGGCGAGTACAAAGGGAAGATCGATTTCATCACGATCTCGCTCGACGACCTCGTTGAGATCAATCGCGACGTTCCTAAGTTTCTTGTCGACATGAGGGCGGACATGCCGGCGTTTTTACTAAAGGCTGAGGACGACGACGCGGCGATCGCACTAGTCTCCAAGAACTTTGTCGGAGCTTTGCCGTTCACGATCTTGTACAAGCCTGATGGAACAGAATCCTATTTCCGCCAAGGGAAAGTGAAGATGGAGACCGTTAGGGCCGAGCTCGATAAATTACTCACCACACCGACGGCTGCAAAATAACAAACAAGGAGTAGAAGTACATGCTGCGAAGGGTCGACGATTTTGTTAAGGATTGGGAATACGAGGCCGAAGCGACGGGCAAGATATTGAATGCACTGAGCGATGAATCGCTATCGCAAAAGGTTTCGCCCGAAGGTCGGAACCTGGGGTTTCTTGGCTGGCATCTCGCGCAGACGTTAGGTGAGATGCTCGGACTCGTCGGGTTGAAGATCGACGCCCCCGGATTCGACAAAGAATGCGCGACTACTGCGGCTGAGATCGCGGATGCGTATCAGAAAGCGGCGATGTCGGTGGCGGACGAGGTGAAGAACAACTGGACCGATGAAACGCTTCTTGAGTCGGACAACATGTACGGCGAAACCTGGGCACGCGGTCTCACGCTTTTCTACCTGATCGCGCACCAGGCGCATCATCGTGGTCAGATGACCGTATT
>DATEOJ010000482.1:0-5646 GCA_035274235.1 Pyrinomonadaceae bacterium | reverse complement strand
ATCGGCTTCGACGAAGCCCGATTATTGGCCCGACTCGGAAATGCGGACGCGTCGATTCGGAAGTTTCTAAGTGTGACCGTCGGCGCCGATGTTCTGGACCAGTTGCCTCCTGCCGCCAGATCAGTAGTGATAGAAAACATTTCCACTCTGCTCCCGACGCTCGAACATTATTACGAGTCGCCCCCCGTTGCCTGTGAGCATTTGAGACGCGTCACCTTACCGGTGCTGCTGATGAGAGGCGAGCTTAGCCCGCGACTTGCCTTGGTGGGAAATACAAAACTCAGCGAGTGTCTTCCCAATTCGAGCGAAGCGGTATTGGATTCCACTTCGCACGGACTGCACATCGAAAACCCGACTGAGTTCGGTAGGGTCGTGCTGAATTTTTTGAACTCGCTCCCGCCGACGGCCGCCTGATGGGTTTCCTTCGTACTCGATCGGCCTTCTTTTGGGCACATTTTTCCTCACCCAAACTTTTCGAAGCATCGCCAATCGAAAAAAATTAATCCTTAATACCAAGGCATGCAATTTTTACGAGAGTACTTCGACCCAGTTCTTGACATACTCAACTACCAACTCTTTGTCCTCGGCGAGACCCGGATCACACCATTCGGGGTCATCTACGTTCTGTGTCTGATCGTCGCACTCTTTTATCTCTCCAATCGACTAAAGAATCTCCTCGTCAATAAGCTTCTTACGCGAACGCGACTCGATACGGGTGCACAACAGGCCATCGGTACCATCACGCGATATCTGATCTTGTTCGTCGGTCTGCTGATCATCTTCCAGACGGTGGGTATCGATCTGACCGCGCTCAGCGTACTCGCGGGTGCAGTCGGTATCGGTATCGGATTCGGACTGCAGAACGTCGCGAACAATTTCATCAGCGGATTGATCATCCTCATAGAGCGACCGATAAAGGTCGGGGATCGGATCGAAGTGGATGAGGTCGACGGCGAGGTGGTGTCGATAGGCGCGCGAAGTACGACCATCCGGACGAACGACAGCATCGCGATCATCGTCCCGAACAGCAAGTTTATTTCGGAGAACGTCGTGAACTGGAGCTTCGGTGGATCGATGGTTCGATTCAAGATCCCGGTCGGCGTCGCGTACGATTCCGATATCGACTTCGTCACCGAACAGCTGATCCAGATCGCCGAAGAGAACGCCGATGTCGTCGACAACCCACCGCCGACTGTCCGACTCATCGAACTAGGACCGAGCGCCTTGCATTTCGAACTCCGCGCGTGGAGTCGTTCAAAGCTTCACCGGCCCGGTCAGTTCCTGAGCAACATCAACTACGAGATCGTCCGACGCTTCCGCGAACACGGTATCGAGATGCCATACCCGCAAAGAGAGCTGCATATACGCAGCGGATCGAGTCGAGATTTCGGAGCGTCGGAATCCCGGTCTGCGCATTCGAGCTGAGATTTTCGCCGCGAAACTGAGCGGATGACTCGGATCTGACTTCCCGTTCGGACATCGCAGGACGTCCTCAGAGAGCCAGCGTAGCGGGCAAAAGCATAAAGCCCCCGGCCTTAGCCGGGGGGTAAGATCGCAACAACAACCAGCTCGCGTATGCGGGCGGCAGATTGTGACCATCGTCTTTCGCCCGCATACGCGGGCTCAGATTCTTGAACGGCAACCCCGGGCTCACGCCCGGGGCTTTATGCTTTCGCTCGCTACGCGAGCTGTCTGACCAGAATCAAATGCTTCCGACGGGAAGCATTTCACAACGACAAGAGGTACTGCACCAAATCACTCTTCTCCCCATCCGACAATCCCAAATTGAAGCACGTGTTGTAGTGATTCACGACCGCGAGTAGATTCGGAAATCGTCCGTCGTGAAAGAAGCCGCCGCGTGTATGCGTCCACAGACCTTTCAGTGGCGACGTGCGATACCGTTCATCCGGCGAACGCATGGCTTGAAAGTCATCGATGCAAACACTCGCCGGTGTTCGCATGTTCCAACCTGGCTCAGTGAACGTCGGCTCGACGTGACAATTCGCGCAAACCGCTTTCTCCTCGAACAATTCGTCGCCTCGCTCAGCCGCTTCCGCGTCGAAACTTCCGGGCGGAGGTTTCGGAGCTGGGATCGCTAGTTGATAGAAGTGCAATGCCGGCAACTTCGGTGTAATGAGGTCGGGTTCGTTGCGGACGTTTCCAAAACCATTCGCCGCCGCGATCGGAAATTTCGCGGCGTCATTCAGTCGAGGATCGAAGAAAGTTCCGCTGCCATGCATCTCAAGATTCGCGACGAAGGCATTCCAGTAAGGCACCGAGCCCCAACCGGTCCACGTGTGTTGATTGACACCGGCGAGTCCGAACGCAGGCGGGATCAAAGTCGCGCCTGGGACGTTGGTTCCAGTTACGGTGCCGTTTGAAATTTGCTGCGGGTTGAACGCCTTGCCGTCGAGAATAAGCTCCGCGTCAAACTTCCCCGGTCCCCAACTTCGCAACACCGCTCGGACAGTATCCTGGCTGACACCGAGCAAGTCCGCGAACGGACTAAGGTCCGGTGCAAACGCGATAACCTCACCGACATTGAGATCGCGGTTGGCCCAGCCATCCAGACGATGACCTACGCCCGTGGTGATCGAGTTGTCGACCGTGGAATGACACAACGCGCAAGTTATTCCGACCGCCTCAAGCTGATTCGTATTGCCGGCGAAAAATCCTTTCACACCGACGACCGCATCGTGTCGCAGAAGCATGAGTGTCACGGCAGGATCATCGAGATTAACGCGACCGTGTCTGATCTGATTGACGACGTTCGCGGGTAACGCATCGACGTCGACTTTCAGGCCGAGCGTGAGTGCGGTCCTCGGACTCAATCCCGGCCCGACTCCACCGTTAGCCGATCCCTCGATCGCCTCGTGGAGACGCAGTTCACCGCCCCAAAACGCTTCATCGCCGAACGTGTCATGACGAAATGTCTCACGACCCTCGTTGAGCAGCGCGTCCGAGTTGTCGTGGATGGTTTGATCGAATCCGAAAAGTTGTTTGAGCGCTGAGCTGACCGGCTGCAGCACCACCGCGAAGACGAGTGCGGAAAAGATACCTAGAATCAACAATCTAAGTCGCGAAAAGCGAACCGTGCGAGTTCCAATCCTTGTAGACATGCGTTTACCCTCCGATGAAATATCTGGTGGGCACGGGCAAATTATCACAATAACTTCTTGACTTACTGTCCGCTAGTGTACGCTTCGTGAAAGGCGGGACTGATGTGGCTCCGATTAGTGGCTTTAGCGAATGCTCGCGTAGCGCGAACTCCGTGTGGTGATTTCGCTGACGTCCAGACGAATGTCCGTCCTAACTTCTTGTGACATCCGGAACGAGCTTAGGCGGTTCTCCGTTACAATGGCCTGGAGGAGGAATTTCGTAAATGGACTTTCTGCTAAATAACCCGCTAGCCACGATGGAAGGCCCGATCTTCCTGATCTTGTACGCGTTCTTTGTTTTCTTCACATTAGTCTTCCTCGGACTTTATAGATCGCATATCGATAAAACTCATCGGCTTAACCTGCCCGCGATTCCGCCGCAGGTCGATCCTTTTGAAGTTGCGTACCTTCGAGGCGGCGCGAACGAAATGGCGCGTGCCGTGATTTTCTCGCTTGTACAAAAAGGCGTCGTCCAGATTCTTAATGAGGGCACGCTCAAACGCGTCGAGAATCCGCCATCACAGCGCCGCCTAAGCCAACTGGAACAGACCGCCCTGGACTGGATCGGCATTGAACGCGAAACAAAGGATGTCTTTCACAAGTACACCGGCTTGGTCACGCGGGTCGAACCCGACGCGACCACGTATCAGCATCAGTTGGAAAGTCGACAGCTTTTAACAGGCGACGAGTTGAAATCTTCGATGAGGCGCTTTGGCTGGATAGCGGCGGCGGCGATCGCCGCTCTCGGCTTTTATAAAATTGTTGCTGCAATAGCTCACGGCCATTTCAACTTTCTCTTCACAATTGCAATGGCAGCCATCGCGATCTTCATCGCGATGAAGATAAGTCGGCTACCTCGGATCACGAAGCTAGGCACAGCATATCTCGAACGCCTCCAGTTTGCTTTCGACAAACTAAAGCACACGTCGCAGGCGCAATATATTCCGAGTGGCGAGCCTCGTGTGGTAGCTCAAGCAGGATTTGGAGGAGTCGATCCGCTGCTGTTGTCAGTCGGGGTTTTCGGTACCGGAATTCTTGTGGGAACGGTTCACGCCAATTACAACGATGCGTTTCATCGGGCACAGCAACAACAGGCCGGAAGCACGTCCGATGGCGGTGCCTCGGGTTGCGGAAGCTGCTCCACCTCAAGTGGCGACGGCGGGAGTTCCTGCAGCGGTGGAAGCTCATGCAGCGGCGGAAGTTCGTGCGGTAGCGGCTGCGGTGGATGCGGTGGTGGCTGCGGCGGAAGCTAGTTTATGGAGATGCTTCCCAAACTTGGGATCGGGATGGGATTTCGCGAAACGCTTCGCTCGCAGATCTTCTTGCATCGCGACAAGATCGATTTTCTCGAGATAACCTCCGATCATTATCTCGACGCGACGCCTCGAAAACTTGAAGAGCTTGAGCTTCTCCGGCAACATTTTCCGCTGATTCCGCATTCGCTTGATCTCTCTCTCGGAAGTGCGGAGGGAATCGACGAAGCGTATTTGGAAAAGCTTGCCGACCTGATCGAACGAATTCAACCTGCCTGGTTTAGCGATCACATCTGCTTTACAAGATCGAACGGTATAAAGATCGGCCACCTCGCGCCGGTCCCCTACACGAAAGAAGCGCTCTGCGTTTTTATCTCGAATGTGGAACGTGTAAAAAAGCGGATCTCCGCGCCATTGATCCTCGAGAATATAACTTACAACCTTAGCTTTCCCTCATCGGAAATGTCCGAGGTCGAGTTCATAAGCACCCTGCTTCGGGAAACCGATTGCGGGATGCTGCTTGACGCCACGAACCTCTACATCAACTCAAAAAATCTCGAGTACGATTGGCGGTCGTTTCTAGACCAGCTTCCGCTCGAACGGATCGTGCAGGTGCACTTTGTAGGATCACACCGAAACGGCGACCGCTTGATCGACGCACACGCCGACAAGACCGAGGACGAGATCTGGGATGTGGTCCGCGAGATCCGCGCAAGATGTGACATAAAGGGCGCGATACTCGAGCGTGACGAGAACTTCCCGGAATTCGCGGAACTCTTGGATGAGATCGAGATCGCTCGAGAAGAGCTGCGCAAGGCTTCTAGTTCATCTAAGGCACGGTAAGACACAACTCTGCGTGCTCTGTGGCCAATTCTTTACTTCCGATGAGTTTATTGGAACAACAACACATCCTCGCGCGACTCTACACCGACGCCGACTTTCGACATCGATTTCTGAAGGATCCCACGAAGATCGGCGCGGAGAGTGGTCTGCATGCGAATGAGATCGCAGAAATTGCGTCGATCGCTCCCGAGTTGAAGTTCTTTTCCGAATCGCTGATCGCGAAGCGGCTGAACGAGGCTGCGAAAATGCTTCCGGTCTTGCGGCGACTGCTGGCGGCGAAGTTTCACCCGGCCTTTGTCGCGTTTGCTCCTACCTTTAATCCGCGCTCTTTGAAAAAACACTTCGAAGACGCGATCGAGTTTTGCAGTTTTATTGACGGCGACAGCGGTTAC
>DATEOJ010000481.1:0-3272 GCA_035274235.1 Pyrinomonadaceae bacterium | reverse complement strand
GATGAGAGTGTCGGAAAGTGAATTTTGAGACGGCGTAATTAGACTAATGGGACGGAGGGGGCTAATGGAGCCGCACGTCATCCAACATCGGTCCCATTTGTCCTATACGTCCCATTAGTCTAGATACTTAACCTAAGTACTATGCCAGTTGTAAGAAAACGTGAGATCGAGAATCTTGAGCAAATGAGCGGCGAGGAACTGCAGGCGTTCCTCGATTCACTGCCGGCGCAGCAACATACCATCAGTGAACTTCTCGACTTTGTCGAGGACGAACTCTACGACAGCGAATGCAATCACAGCTTGCAGCATGCAATGCGGTTCATGATGGACGACAATCTCAACTTCCCGAAGATCACCTCGTGGCTCAATGAGAACGGCGGTTACTGCGACTGCAAAGTGATGGAGCAGATCGCACCGAAATGGCGGGCAAAGTTTGGCGACGACTAGAGCCGATATTCGCCGGCGTGCTCAACCAGGCCTCGACGCTCTACAAGGCCATCGACGAATTCTAGTTGTTAGGTTGATTCTTTTCGTTATCCGCTCTTTTCTCAGCGATCTCTTTTAAGTAGGTCGCTGCACTCGCAGCTAAATGCGGATCAGAATTATCTTTTAGCTTTTCGAACTGTTGCTCCGCGGACTGCAGATTACCTTTCGCCATAAACACTTCTCCAAGGTGGAGCAGTGCGCGATCTGCGTACACGCTTCCCTGATATTCGTCTGCAAATTGGTTTAAGGCCGCAACACCGTCTTTGTTCTTCCAGACCCATTCGAACGAGGTGTCGCCATTAACTTTCTTTAGAAATCGGTACGCTTTCAAATCAACTCCCCGTGGAGCCGCTACCGCAAAAGTGATTACATTAGACGTAATCTTCTTATCCGCCGTGTAAAGCACGAATTGAAGTTGGTATGTCCCCGGAGAGCCGAAGATGTTCTGAGGGAGATTAACAACTACAGTTGATCGGTGGTCGACAACCGAATGGGACTTGCTTGTGTCTAACACGGGACCGCGCACGGAGGGTAGCTGTTGGCGCGGCTCGGTAGGCGCGATCGCTCCCAAGTCCTTCGTACCGCCTGCCAGAAAAACCGTCATCGTAACATCATTTCCAAACAGAGGTTTCTTTGCATTCTCCGACAGCGATGCGGTGAACTCAACGGCGAGTGGTTCCATGGGAAGATATGAACTCTTCTTTAGTTCGGCGGCAAACTGATTTTCGTTTTCTTTGGATACCTGGCCTTGTACCGGTTGCGAGATGAAAATAACCAGAACAGCAAGCAGTAAGAAAGTTATTTTTGTGTTTTTCTTTAACATGGGAACCTCTATTGGCCGGGGCTATTGACGCGAGACCTGAGAATGTTGATATGCTCCGCGTGGAGCGTGTAATCTTCCGGCTGCGTCTTTAGGTCCGGATAATCCATCATGTTGTACGTGAACGCACGAGTCCGTTGCTGCGTCACCGGATCTCGGTTGTCACCATTCAGGCCAAATTGATGGCCAAGCTCGTGCGGTGCCGTCGTTCCCTTGTTCTCAACAGCCAGTCCGAGGTAGTAAAGGTAGGATCGCGTTGTATCCTGCATAGCCTCTTGGAAAACGAACGCGCCTGTCGGAGGGCTAGAGCAGCCGCTGCCCAAGCAAGTCGCAGCGAGGAGACAATCACATACGGCCGTACCATTATCGCCGAGTGTCAATAAATTTTTCGGACCGCCCAGTTTTGTTATCCATCGATGCGATTTTAGGTATAATTCTGCACACGAATTTCGTGCCTCTGCGCTGAAAGCGGAAAAGACTTGCTTACGTTCACCGACAAATAAGTCCGCTGGGTTTTCCTTTTTATTGCGTTTGAGGTGAAGAATTGTCAGAACTGTTCGTGGAGGATACCGAATGAAGCTCGCTTGCGTCTTGTTCCTTTTGCTCTCGACCGTACCGACCATCGCGCAGAAGTCGGAGACGATGACGATCAGGGTTTACTTCCATCCGGACAAAGTCGATCCGAACGTTGAGGACTGTCAGAAGGTCGCGCCCGTTAACCGGACGATCCCTAAGACGACGGCAGTCGCGACAGCTGCCCTTCAAGAGTTGTTCAAAGGACCGACCGCGGCAGAGGCGAAAGAGTATTCCGCAATGGGCCCGCCGGATACGAACGGCATTTTGAAAAGCGTCAACGTCAAGAAAGGTGCGGCATACGTGAACTTCACGAAGCTGGTTTACGAACAGATGGGAACCGCTACGACGAGTTGCGGTGGCGGATTCTTTTCGATGGTCGAGGCAACGCTGACGCAGTTTCCGACGATCAAGAAGGTCTACTACGCGATCGAGGGAAACACAAACGACTTTTACGAATGGGTGCAGGTAGGTGAATGCCCCCACGGTAAGAAGAACTGCTCGGCAGCGAATTTTATCAACTGAGGACCGGTTTCAGATATCGGCCCGTGTGCGACCTGTCATTCTTCGCGATCTCTTCCGGGGTCCCGACGGCGACAAGTTCGCCGCCACCGACACCGCCTTCAGGTCCGAGGTCGATCACGTAGTCGGCGGTTTTTATCACGTCGATGTTGTGCTCGATCACGAGAAGGCTTCCGCCGTTGTCGACGAGTGCGCGAAACGCGGCGAGAAGTTTGTTGATGTCGTCGAAGTGAAGACCGGTCGTCGGTTCGTCGAAGATGAACAGCGTGTTCGAACGCGTTTTTTGCGAAAGATGAGCGGCGAGCTTAACGCGTTGGGCCTCACCGCCCGACAACGTCGTCGCCGATTGTCCGAGGCGAAGATAGCCGAGCCCGACATCTTCCAGTGTTCGGAGCCGGGTAATCAGCTTCTTCACGTCTTTGAAGAACACGAGAGCTTCGCGGACGGTCATCTCAAGGACGTCGTGAATGCTGCGCCCCTTGTAACGAACGCTCAGGATCTCATCGCGGAATCGTGTGCCGCGGCAATCTTCGCACGTCAGTTCAACATCGGCGAGAAACTGCATTTCGACTGTCACGGTTCCGCTGCCCTGACAGGTTTCGCAACGTCCGCCCGGAACGTTGAATGAAAAGTGCGACGAGTTGAAGCCTTTCGACTTCGCCGCTTGAGTCGAGGCGAATACATCGCGGATCGCGTCGTACGCCTTGACGTAAGTAACCGGATTCGACCGCGGTGTGCGTCCGATCGGTGACTGGTCGATGAGCATGACGTCGTCGATGAAATCCGAACCGGTCAGGTCCTTGAATAGTCCGACGTGCGTGTTCCACTCGCCGCGTTTCTTCTTGAGGCCCGCGTAGAGAATGTCGTGGAC
>DATEOJ010000480.1:0-5978 GCA_035274235.1 Pyrinomonadaceae bacterium | reverse complement strand
ACCTCAGCGACAACGATCTCTGCGATCGGCACAAACACGGACCCCGTGCGGGTCGGTAACGCCGAGGCACTAGGTTTTAGAGGTCAGGTCGATGAGATCTCGCTCTACAATCGCGCACTGACAGATAGCGAGACCCTCGCTATTTCTAATTCCGGTACGGCCGGCAAATGTTTCTCACCCACAGCCGCTTCCGTTTCGATCGGAGGGCGTGCGATGACCTCGCAAGGTTTGCCGCTCGCCCGCGTGCTGATCTCACTTCAAGACCAGTCCGGTAACGTTCGAACAACTCGGACAAGCCACTTCGGATATTACAGCTTCAACGAGGTCATGGTAGGCACGACTGTAATGCTGACTGCGCAGGACAAGCGAGAGGAGTTTATCGATCCGACGCGCATGATAAGCGTCATGGAGGCGGTGTCGAATATCGACTTCATCACCGTGAAGTAACGATCGAGTGAATCCCAACGGCGTGTTGCCGAGGAGTCAGAGAAAGTAAGGAGAAACACATGAGAACAAGATCAATCATCATCGTCGCCCTCGTCGTTGCCACCGGTATTCTTTTGGCCCTGAATGCTTACTCATCGCAAGGAAAGGGCTCTCGATCGCTTGAGGGGTCGTGGCAAGTGCGATTGACGCCGACGTCAAACACGGCCCCGTTCGACGAGTTCATGACATTTTCAGCGGGCGGCGGCATCGTTGAGAGCAATAACTTTCCGTTTTACGCGCTCGGCCTCACTGCGGGTCCCGGTCACGGAACGTGGAGCTACTCCGGTGATCAATCTGCGGATTTTACCTTTCTGAAGTTTCTTTATCTGCCCAACGGACAAGCAGCGGGATCTTTGAAGGCGAGCGGTACTATCGCCTATCACGTCGCAAGTGACACGTGGAGCGGTCCGGCAACGGTGTCGATCTGTGATAGCCAAGGAGCCAACTGCAACACGATCGATTTCACGAACGGTGAAGCGACACGAATCGCCGCCAGTGAATAATGAGTAACACTTCTGCCGCAGCGAAAAACGTTTTGGGTGCTCGGCGACTTCATTGGAGAAGAACGGCTGACCCCAAAGGTGCTCAACCCTCGAGCTAGAGTTTGATCTCTTTTACTTCCTTCGGGCTCGAAGGTTTTGCGAAGATCGCTTCGGGGATCGTCTTGTTGAACTCGATGGTCTGGTAATTGATCCGCGATGTTTGATTGCCGTTTGTGAATCGATCGACGATGAACGGAGTCTTGATCCCGCCTACATCGATGAACTGAGCATAGCGGTCCTCTTCCTTGATTTCCTCGTTCTCAGCATTGGAGTGTTTGTAGACCGACTTCTGCGGTAGTCCGTCTTCAGTCGCAAACTCAAACTCGATGACGAGGCCGCCCGAGTAAGTCAGCTTTACGACGTCGTTCCGTTTTCCGAGTGTCGCCGGACGTTTGCCGACATAGCTCAGTTCGGCGTCGCCTTTCCAGTGACCTCGCAAAAGATAGTCGAGACTCGACCTCACTCCGCGCTGCCAACTCTCGATCTGATCCTCGCCCTGCGCCTTCACTAGCTCTTGATCGCCGTCAAAGACCCAGCCGGTGTTGCCGACATTTGTCTGAACGGATTTGGATCGACCGCCTTTGAAGTCAGTCCGCTCTTTATTCGGCCAGACGATCACATCGGTAAACGTCTGGAACGAAGCGACGCCGCCGTCCTGGATGATGCTGTATTTACCGCGGCCGATCTGGGTTTTTACACCGAGATACTTTTCGCCGCCGAGTGTCTGGATGGCCTTATTGAGAACGGCCTCGGCCTGTTCGCGGTTACCGGGCTTCGGAGTCGAAGTCGGCGCCGGTTGATCCTGTGCAAGGCCAAAGGCGCCGAGAAAAATAACGGTCAGGGCAATTCTCAGTGCTGCTTTCATAGGGGTAAAACTGTGGAAATACTACCACCGCAGCCTTTGATGCGAGAAGTTCCCATCGAGGTTCGTTCGTGTCGGTCAGAGTCTGGGAGTGTCCACGCGATTAGCCGCAGATTGCACGGATTACGCAGATTTATTTAGTGTGATTTCGTGTGACTTTGTGGTTCCAGCCAGTTATCGCCGACTGGAACCACCAACTCACACGAAATCACACTAAATAGATCTGCTCGTTATGAACTTTATTTTCTTTCTCCAAAACAGAAAGGGCCCAGGTGTTTCTCCTGGGCCCAGCAATTAAAACCGCGACTTAGATCTAGTTCAGACTAAACGCGTCGTTCGGCGTAACCGTGATCTCGTCTTCCTGTGCGTCGACGAGGAATCGCATTCCCGCCTTCCACTGGTTCGTGATCGGAAGCTTTACCTTCTGATCTATATGACGTTTCAAGAAACGCGCACCGTACGCCGGTGAATAACCTTTCTCGGTTAGAAGGTCGACGGCGGCTTCGGTGATCTCGACGATCTTGCCCTGGCGTTCCATGCTGCGTTTAAGCCTGCCCAGATAAAGCCGTGCGATCTCGCGGACCTCGTCCATCGTCAACGGCGAGAAAATGATTATCTCGTCGATGCGGTTGCGGAACTCCGGCGTGAATCTGGTTTCAGCAGCCTTCATCACGTCAGTCCGGATCTGCTTGATATCGCCAAGCGTCTTCTGACCAAAGCCGAGCGGTTTCTCGTAACGTTTGAAGTTATCCGAACCGAGGTTCGACGTCATGATGACGATCGCGTCCGACAAGTAAACCTTCTTACCGCGCCCGTCAGTCATCCAACCTTCGTCAAAGGCTTGAAGGAACAGGTTCATCAGGTACGGGGAAGCTTTCTCGACCTCGTCGAGCAAAAGTACCGTGTACGGATTGTCGCGAAGTTGCTCGGTGAGAATGCCTCCGCGTTCGCTTCCCACGATACCGCGCGGCATACCGATCAATTTCTCGATGCCGACCGTTCCGTCGCCATACTCCGACATGTCGATGCGGATCATCTTTCCTTCGTCACCAAACATGAATTCGGCAACGGCTTTTGCAAGCTCAGTCTTACCAACGCCCGTCGGACCAAGGAACAACAGCACGCCATCAGGTGCGTAGTGGTTATCCTTTAGCGGACCCTTGTTCAATCGCAGTCTTTCAGCGACCGCCCGAACCGCGTCCTTCTGACCGATCACACGCTGACCGAGGTCGATCTCCATTTGCGAGAACCTGTCGGACGTGTCGCGATAGATCATGTCCTTTGGAATTCTCGATTCCTGCGAGATGACATCGATGATGTGCTCGGGTTTTACGACGAGCGATCCCGGTTCGTTTATCTCAACCTTAACCGAGGCAGTGTCGAGCCATCCGATCGCCTTATCCGGCAGGTGGAGATTGCGGATGTATTTCGGCGACATCTCGAGCGCCGTGTTGATCGCTTCGTCCGAGATGGTTACCGAGTAATTCTTTTCAAGCCGCGGACGCAGACCGAGCAGGATCTCCTTTGTTTCGTCGATGCTCGGCTCCTCGACCTTTACCATTCGGAACCGGCGTGCGAGTGCTTCGTCTTCGGCGATGTATTCCTTAAACTCTGTCGACGTCGTCGCACCGATGATCCTCAGTTCGCCGCGTGCGAGTGCTGACTTGAACATATTCGCCGCGTCGGACGATGTTCCAAGCGCCGCGCCGGCACCGATGATAGTGTGTGCTTCGTCGATAAAGAGAATGATGTGGTCCTTTTCTTTGACCTCGTCGATGATCCCCTTGATGCGCTCCTCGAACATGCCGCGGAGCATCGTGCCGGCGACCAGTCCGCCCATCTGCAATTGCACGATGTGCGCGTCGCGAAGACGTGCGGGAACTTTTTCGGGTTCGAGTTCGATCAAACGCGCGAGACCTTCGACGACCGCCGTTTTACCAACGCCCGGTTCGCCGACCAACATCGGCGAGTTTGAACGTTCGCGGTGCGAGAGGATCTCGATCATCTGCAGGATCTCTTTCTCGCGACCAATGGTCGGCGGGATCTTATCCTGACGGGCGAGCTTGTTCATCGACACGCCGAAGTGTCGTAGGAATGAAGGCAGCTCGTATTTCTGTCGAGTGCGTTCTTCTTCTTTCTCTCGTTTGCGAATTCTAGTGCGAGCCGTTTGCGCTACTTCATCGGAAGGAACGCCGAGGTTTTGCAGGACATCGTTCAGTATGCTGCGCTCATCGTTCGACAGGACATAGAAAATGTCACTGCCATCGATAACGCGTCGACCCTGCGAGCGCGCGCGATCCATAGCGCGCTTAAAAAGCTCGGTCGTCTCCGGTGCGATGCGAAAACCCTTGCCGGTATGTTGCCGGCTCATTTCCATGCGCTTCTCGATGAGGAGTTTTACCGATCGCGGATCAACCGCGAGGTCGCGCATCGTGGAACTGAAGAGATCGTCTTCTTCACTCGCCACTGCGTGGAGGATGTGCTCAATGGCTACGTAATTCTGATCGCGCTTCTTTGATTCGCCTAGCGCGGCTTCGAGAACTCGGCGGCCACTGTCGCTGAATTTGTCCTTGTATGCGTCTATGTCTGCCATAAAAACTTCATAGGGAGCAAACTTAAGATGCCTAGGGTGCGGCAAATTCTGCCCGAAGCTATTCTAGCATCTCACCGCGCCGCCGTTCCAATCCTTTCTTTTTGCGAGGTAGCAACCGATATGCCGCGCGAAACCATACGTCCGGTAACTTGGCAGACATGTCGACAACCTCGGAAAATTCTTGTTGCTTTCTCTTAGCTTTTTCTTTAAGATTCCGCGCCTAAGTTCAAAACCGAAAGAGAAGTAAGCGAATTCTCCCAACCCGCGAAGCCGCTTGCTTGATCCAAGACGCTAAAGAATTTCGATCCCGGGCAGGTTTGTCTCTAACAAGCGCTCGCCGCTTTTTCCACAGTCGGCGCTCTTTTTTATTGGCGCCCTTGAACGCGGCCATTCCCGCGAATCGGCCGAGAAAAAGGAGATCTCATGAATCGAACATCCCACGCGAGGCAGCTCACTGCCCGCTCGATATATAGTTTCCAAAGAGCATTTCTAACAATTCCGCTCGCAGTGGTCGCACTCGCCGGTTTGGTCCTTGGCGGGTCCGGCTACCTTCGAACAGGCACTTTCAGTCGTTTGAGCAAACTCACCGTCGCCCGCGCGGGTCACACCGCAACACTTTTGCCCGACGGCCGTGTCCTGATCATCGGCGGCGATTGCGACGGCACTGCGGAGATCTATGACCCGAGAGCCGAGATCGCGTCGCCGGCTGGTCGGATGAATTCCGCACGGACCGGACACACAGCGTCTCTTCTCTCCGACGGACGCGTCTTGGTCGCTGGCGGTGCAGTAGACGGTGCCGCGCTCGCGTCGACCGAGATCTACGATCCATCAACAGAAATATTCGAACCCGGTCCGGAAATGGATTCGCCGCGTGCAGGTCACACCGCGACGACTCTTTCCGATGGGAGCATTCTTATCACCGGTGGGGGATCGGACACGGAGTTGATCCTCAACGAAGGAGTTTTCACACAACTGCGTTCAAAGCTCGCGATATCGCGTGTCAATGCTTCAGCATTGGCGATGAACGACGGTCGTGTGCTTATTGTTGGAGGCGATGACGTCGCCTCGGTTGAGATCTTCGATCCGTTGACGCAAATGTTTGAGCCGGTCGGGGAAATGCGCGTTATGCGTGCGCGACCGCTCCTTCGCGCTCTGCGGGACGGAAAGGTTCAGATCGTCGGCGGTAACAACGACGGTTCGATGGAGATATACGATCCGGCTTCAAACGCGATCGGTGCATACGCTCATGTCGTCCCCGAGACAGACCCGTGCACGAATCTCGCCACCTACGTCCTTAGTTCCGCGACTCGCGCCGCTCTAATCTTTCGTGATTCACCGTCTGTTGATCTTGATCTGAACGGTCACACAATAACCGAACTCGGTTTGGCCGCAATTGTGATCGGCGGTACCGATTCGCGCGGTGAGCCGGTCGACACGATCACACGGTTCGACAGCTCGGCGGCCACCGTCACAACCGACAAGCTCGACTATGCTC
>DATEOJ010000479.1:0-10112 GCA_035274235.1 Pyrinomonadaceae bacterium | reverse complement strand
CACTTGATTCAGTTAGCGGTTCAAAGTGCATAGGTTATAGTTTAGGCCTATGCTTCGACCGCTCGGCTGGCTATACGGCCGAATCACCAATCTACGCAATTCACTTTACGACCGCGGCGTTTTTAAGTCGCACTCGCTCGGTGCGCGTACGATCAGCGTTGGAAACATAACGACGGGGGGAACGGGTAAGACGCCCCTTGTCGCATACGTAGCGGAGTTGCTTGCCGCAAACGGTGAACGCGTCTGTATTCTTACACGCGGGTACGGTCGTAAGAGCACGGGTCGGGTGTTGGTGTCAGATGGTGAGACCGTTCTTGTCGATGCGATCGAAGGCGGCGATGAACCGGTCGAACTTGGTCGAAGATTAATCGGAAAAGCGACCGTCGTCGCCGATGCGGACCGCGTCTCGGCAGCGAAGTGGGCGAAGGCAAAGTTCGATGTGACGACGTTCGTCCTTGACGACGGCTTTCAGCACCGGCGAGCGGAACGCGATCTCGACATAGTCTGCATCGACGCGACGAAGCCGTTTGGTTTTCTTCGTGAGCCGCTTCACAACCTCTCGCGAGCAGACGCGATCGTCTTAACAAGAGCAGACCTCATCGACACCCATCATTTGCTCGAACAGATAAGAACGCAGAGTCCTGACGCTCCGGCCTTTCAAGCTGAGTATCGACTTCGAAGTCTGGCGAGTATTAACCCTATCGCCGATGCGTTTGCGTTTTGCGGTATCGGCAACCCGAAAGCATTTCTCATAATGCTCGAACGCGAGGGTCTAAACTCCAAAAACTCCGTGGCGTTCCGCGATCATCACGATTACACACAGGACGATATTGATCGAGTGGAATCCAAGGCGCGCGAAAGCGGCTGCCGTGCCCTTATAACTACTCAGAAGGATTTCGTAAAAGTGGAAGACCTGAAGTTTTCTTTGCCGTGCATGGTCGCAAAAATCGACGTTGTCATTAGCGATCCGGACGCTTTTCGCGATCTTGTTCTTTCCGCTTAGGCGCCTCGTCACGCCCGCCCCAGTAAAAAGCCCGCACGACAAGAACGTAAACAAGCAGACAAAGAAACAGCAGCACAAAAAAGAAAACGACTAGCCAGGCGAGTGGTGACATTACTTCCCTTCAGCGATCTCCTTGTTTTCTTTTGGCTCGAGCAATCCGGTGAAAAGTCCGCTGCTCGATGTATGTTCGAGGATGTGTTTGTAGAGAACTGTTAGCAGCGCGACGAGCGGGATCGCGATAAACACTCCAGGGATTCCGGCGACCTGTTCACCAGCGAGTACGGACAAGATGACGGCGAGCGGATGGAGGTGAATTCCTTCACGGATTATGCGGGGATATATGAAGTAGTCCTGGACGATCCTTAGCAGAGCAAGGAACAAAGCTGTCGTCACTGCTTGCAAACCCGATTCGAAACCACTCACGGTCGTCGCGAGGATAGCGAGGGTAAGCGGTCCGAGCAGAGGGATCAGTTCCAAAACCGCGGCCAGGATGCCGAGCAATAGCGCATAGTCGTTCCCGATAATGTAAAAGCCGATCGTACAGACCACACCGATCAAAAAGCACGAGATGAGCTGCGCCTTGGCGTATGCATTGAGCGTGTTATTGATGTCTGCGACGACCGAATCCACACGCGACCGCCAATCCCCGACTGGCACCATCCGCAGCAAAGCGAGCTTAAAAAGCTGCGCGTCTTTGAGAAAGAAGAAGGCGAGGATCGGTACCAGGATCAGCCACGGCAGATAGGTGATCGCATAGATCGCGCTGAGACCAAGAATTGTCGTGATGAATGTACCGGTTGCACCGAGGAGGACATTGATCCGGTCGTTCACTTGCGTCTGAACGCTGTCCGGAATGCGCATCCGATCGAGGCGGCGATTCATATCGGTGATCGCATTCTGAACACCTTGCGTGTAAGACGGGACGTTCTCCGCGAAACGACGTGCCTGCTGAGTAACTGCCGGCGAGAGATAGTAGACCGCGATCGACACGGTCGCGAAAACGATAAGAAAAGCGACGCCGATCGCCAACGACTTCGGCATCATTCGCGGATAAGTAGCTGCAAACGGGCGCCTGATCAATTCGACGAGCGGGTTGATCAGGTATGCGAGAAAGATCGCCAGCACGATCATGAAGAACAGGAACGTCAGCGATCCGATGACAAGCCCGAGAAAGTCCTTGACCGCGAGCAGGAGCAGGACGATAACAACAACCCGGACGATCGAACGGGCGGACGGCGACGACGATACAAGCGACACCCGCTGTATCTCTTCTGACTTCTCACCAAGTATGTTCTCGTTGGTGATCTCTTCTTTTATGTCGTCTTCGTCTGCCATCCGGCTACGGCTGCTGATTCGTGTTCTTCTGATTACTGTTTTGCTGACTTGTGTTGGCGACTAACGGACCGCTGTCCGGTTTCGAATAGTCCTCCATCTTAAACTTCTCGGTCAACTCTTCAAGCATTCCCGGCAAGAAAGGAAAATTGCTTCCGATAATGACGGCCTTACCCTCGTCCGAGATCTTGCGTCGATTCACTTGCTGACCCGTTATACGCCCGATCGTCTCTTTATCCTCCTGCCCCAACTTCGCGCCATCTTTTCTTCGAAAGACCACTATAAATTTGAAGTCAGCTGTCCGCATGGCTTCGAGATCCTGCTTGAAACCCGTGACCGTGGGAACCGTGTTCGTTGAATTATAAGGGCGAGTCTCCGGCTCAGCCCGGTTCTCGGCGGCTGAGTTCATGATCCTCTCGTTCGGGCCGCAGCCGGACGCGACGCAGCACGCCACGATCCCGAGTAATGCAATGGAACTAGCGCGACTCTTCTTCATCCGGAGCATTCGCGTTTGCGTTTACGTTCGATGCGTTCTCTTCAGCGTCAAGGACCTGCTTTTCCTCTTCGGTCACCGCTCCGTCCTCGACCGCTTCGCCTGGCGGTTCGCCCTTCACGGGACGAATCCTCAGAATTCGAGCCTCGTCGTCCTCATACACAATGTCTACCCAGCCGCTCTCAAGCAATTTGGCGACCATGTCCTCGTTTTCCTTCGCATCGGCAAAAATATAATTCGCACCGAAACGATCCCGGATCATCGGAGCGGCATCCTCGACCTTCCCATTCGTGATGTCCTGGAGAAGTTTGTATAGCTCCGGATTCTCCGAGTAGAGATAGTTCGGGTCAAGGCCGTAGACGTATCTGTGCTTTGTGTCGAGGAAGAATAGCTTCGGGAAGTCGTCCCAGTTGCAGTTGAAGAAACGCTCGCCCGCGGGCATGTTCTCCTGGCCGTTCGAGTCGACACCGGTTGCCCAGGCCATTGCCCGCCGATAGCGTTCGTCAGATTCATTCCCGGCGATCGTCTCGGCGATCCCGTCCTGGTTGATCTTCCAAATATGGACGCCCTTCGTGTTGATAACAAACCAAACGGCGAGGAGCACTCCGATGACGGTCACGACGGCAAGCTGCTGATTCAGGCGACGACGCTCGGCAGTGTGTTTATCAACGTCGAGGTAAGGCTCGATGTCGCGCTTAAAGTCTTCGGGAAGTTGTACGACCTCTTTAACCCGAAACGCTTGAAGCGAGAATGCAGCAAACAAGATCGCAAACGGCGGAAAATATTCGGCAAAGCGTTTCGAACTAAACTGCGCCGCAAGAAGCATTGTGACGAACGCGAGAAAGAAGGTCGCCTTCTCCGGCAGCTTTCCATTTCGCGGCTTGAACAGCACATAGCCGATCAACATCGCGATCATTGCGATTGGAAAATGTCCGAGCAGCTCCATACCGTTGTAGGGATACCATTCCCCACCGACCGCAACCGCGAAGTCGCCGGCGACCATGAGCTTCGTTTTGAAGTGTTCGAAAAACAGAACCAAGTTCGCGGGGAAATATGGATTGATGATGTTGCCGAGGACGAGTCCGGCGGAGGTATAAGCAAGCGGTCGCCATTCGAACCGACGTTCGTTCCAACCGATGATCACCGTCCAGATCAGCGCCGCGATCCAAAGCAGCGGGAACAAACTGTATGTCCAGACAAACGCAAACATGAGCGGGAGAAGCCACACGTACTTTCGCTGGAACAAAAGGTAGATACCCAGGACCGTGATGATGATCGTCAGCGGCGGAGCTTTCGCCATGTTCATTCGGTAATAGAACATGTTTGCGCACGTGAGTATCGCCGCGAGCCAGACCAGCATGTAATCGATGTCGTATCGATAAAGCAGCCAGTAGACCGAGAACACCGCGAGGGTCCCGAACGTGACCGCCGCAACCTTCGCCGCCATTACCGGTTCGAGGAACCAGAGAAACGGGATCTGCAATAGGTGAAAAAGGAAATGGTGATCGTTATAGGCGGCCGGATTGAGAACCGTCAGCGGTAGCCATTCGAAGGTCGGAAGCCACTTCCCTTGCGAAAAGTTCTCCCACAAAAGCTGGCTCCAGCGAATGTGATAATAGCCGTCCCAATCACCGCAGCAGATCGCCGTTGTGCGGAACTGAAGATAGGAGAGCACCATCGCGATCGCGATAAAACCAAAGACGAGATACACGACACGCGTAGCTTGTTCGGTCTCAAGATACTGGCGCCACGTGACTTTGGTCGGTTCGGTGTGTCTTGGGGTATCGGCCGCATCGCGCGGCAGCGTTTCGTCCATTACGTCGAGTATAAGGGCTAGAAACTATCCTGAAAAACTCACTCGGCCTGTTTTACAGTTATTTTGCGGGACGGCAGGATTCACGACAGTAAGGTATTATTGAGCTTCGAATTTTGCGTCGAATCTATGTACCCAAAAGGGAACCTGTTCATACCTGCGTCGCACGGTCAACTCGAAGCGATACTAAAAGAACCAGTCGGTGAGCGACGGGGTGTCGCCCTCGTCTGCCATCCGCACCCCCTCGGCGGTGGGACGATGCATAACAAGGTTGTCTTTCGAGCGGCGGCCGGATTACTCGACGCAGGGCTCATAACACTCCGTTTTAATTTTCGCGGCGTCGGTGCATCGACCGGCGAGCATAACGAGATCGAGGGCGGGCAGGAAGATGTGCGGGCTGCGCTCGACTATCTCGCGGACAAGTATCCGAATGACGAGATCACTTTGGCGGGATTCTCGTTCGGCTCACGGACGGCTATGGAAGTCGGGATGTCGGATGATCGAGTCGTGCGGTTGATAAGTATCGGAACTCCGGTCGACAAGTACGGCGACTATGATTTTCTAACGAGTAATCGCAAACCGATACTGTTCGTCCATGGCGACAAGGATGAATTCGGTGCGCTCGAGAATGTTCGCCGACTGTATGGACAGGTAAAGGAGAACGCCGACGCTGAGTTGGTCTCGTTCGAAAATTGTGGCCATTTCTTTGACGACCATTTGAATGAGTTGCGAAACGCGGTAAAGGAATGGACGGAGAAGCGAATCGGTGGTCAGCACGGCGAGAGATAGCGACCACAAAACGCTCCCCTCCTTCTGAAGGAGGGGTGGCCGAGGCTTTGCGAGGCCGGGGTGTAAATCGACCGAAGGGAGAAGTCTCAACCACGCCCAACTTCAGCCGAAGCGGCTGATTGACCACCCCGTCAATCTCTCCGTCGTCGAGATTGACTTCCCCGCCTTCAGAAGGAGGGGCGCTTTTGTGGCCGCTACCGTTACACGTCGGAGGTCAGAACCCTGGCGCGAAAATCTATGGAACAACCACTACGCGACGCGGCAATCCGTTTGACGATGATGCCGCGCGACACGAATGCCCACGGCACTGTCTTCGGCGGCATCATTCTTAGCTATATCGACGTTGCAGGCGGCGTCGAGGCGGTTCGTCATACCAGACACGAACGGTTCGTTACCGTCGCGATGAAGGAAGTTATCTTTCACGAACCGGTCTTCATCGGCGACCTTGTAAGTTTCTACGCCGAGACGCGCAAGGTCGGCAACACGTCGATCACGATCCATGTCGATGTCGAGGCGGAGCGATTCGGAAGCAAGGGTCAGCGCGTGAGAGTCACGGAGGCTGAGGTGACGTTCGTCGCGATCAACCAGTTCCGCGAGAAAGTTCAGATCGGAAAATAAATGCCTACGTGGAAGCTCGAAGTTGAATACGAAGGTACTCGTTATCGCGGTTGGCAGATACAGCACAACGCGAAGACGATCCAGGGCGAGATACAGGACGCAGCCAGGCAGTTGTTCGAGTCAAGAGTTGAGATCTACGGCTCTGGCCGGACTGATGCCGGTGTACACGCCATCAATCAGATCGTTCATCTCAAGGCTCCGGATCTTCGTGCGAACATCACCCCGCGCCAGATACAGCACGGATTCAACGACAACCTGCCGCACGACATCAACGTCATCAAAGTAACGAACGCACCGGATTCATTCCACGCTCGTCATGACGCCGTCGCGCGGTATTACATCTACCAGATCGCGACTCGTCGGACCGCGATGGCGAAGAACTTTGTTTGGTGGGTGAAAGACGAACTCGACGCTAAGGCGATGCACGAAGCGGCATCGATGCTTGTGGGCAAGCACGACTTCGCTTCATTCTGCGAGCGAGACGAAGGCAGGAAGCAATCGACGCTCGTCAATGTCGATCGAGCAGAGGTGTTCACGGATGGCTCGCTGATATGTTTCCGTATCGGCGCGGGTCACTTTCTGTGGAAGATGGTGCGACGAATTGTCGGAATGCTCGCCGAGGTAGGCCGTGGAAATCTTACCTACGATGCATTCGAGCGACTTCTCAAGTTTGAATCGAACGTACCGGCGAAGTTTACAGCACCCCCGTCCGGACTCTTTCTCGAGAAGGTGTTATACAAGGGCGATCTACCGCCATCCAAAAGGACGGCGGTAGTTCCAATCATCTAACCGTCAGAATCCTATAAGATCGAATTCTTCCAGACTGTCCTGCATCGACAGGAGGTGCGACTCAAACCCGTAGCGCCTGTGAATGACCGTCACGAAATAAAGGTTGCCGGCGCTCATACCGTCCACTTTGTAGAAGCCGAACGCCGTACTTCGCGCGCTGAAAACGTCTCCGGTCGCAACCTCAGTTACCGAGATCAGCGCGTTGGAGATCGGACGTCCGTCCTCGGTGATCACCCTTCCGCTGATCGAGACGTTCGCCGCCGTAATGATCGAATCGAAGAAAGTACACGTGACGAGGTCGCCAAAGAACAGCGTGATGTTCACGGTCTGAGCAGGAATGTTAGGTGACGTGCTGCTACCCCCGGTCCCCTGTACCGAACAGCTTATGTTCGTGAGGTCGTAGATACCGTTACCCGTCTGCGTGACGCTGAAACTAGCCGACTGCCCCGGAACGAGCAGATTCGAGAACGTACGGTTGTTCGGCGTCGCGTCGTTATCGACGCCGTCGTCAAACAACGTGAAATTTGACAGCCCCGTTCCGGTCGTCGAGAAAGTGAAAGGATTAGCCGACTCAGGCGAGGCCTGTTGAATTATGGTGATCGCCGAAGTGGACCCTAGATCGTCGTCACTCTTGATCTCCTGACCCCAAATATACGAGGTGGCACATAGCAGTACACCTATCAAACCCACGCCCTTGATTGTTTGCAAATGGTTCATTTTCAATTCCCCCAAAAAAGTTTCAGTCTCAGAAGAAAGTCGTGGAAGGGTGAAAAAAGGGCAGCCGTAAAATCAATTGCCGTCGGCAAATCAGGACCTTGCGAAGTGCAAGGCTCACAAACTCACGCGAGCATTCGGAATCGTCTCCGAAACGTCTATGTGTGGATGCGGGAAGTCTACTACAGTTTTCGTTCTGCGAGCAGTATTTTTCTGCCGAGGGCGTACCGTACCACCCGAACACGGTACTTGCGCAGTTGAGTTGGTTATGACAAATTCTAAGTAAAACAAGGCAGTAACGATTCTTACTTGGAGAACTCCTGATGCATATAATCATGGCCGAAACGGCCAATGGAAAGGTCTCGGTCGAGACGGAAACAGACCGCAAGCTTGTCCTCGCGCTTGAAGACGGGGGCGTCGATATACTTCATCGATGCGGCGGGAACGCACGCTGCACCACGTGCCGCGTTGAAATTCTCGGGGGCGATCCCGGCCCGATCGGCGATGCGGAAAAGGCGATACTCGCGACAAAGACCGACCTCAGCGATCACACGCGTCTGTCGTGTCAGATCCGCGTTGTGGATGATCTTCAGGTCCGCGTCATCAACCAGTCGAGCGTGAGCGGAATGGATGCCGGCCCGCGTCCTGCAGAAGAGACAACGCCGTAGTTAGGCGTTTGCTATAATCGCGTTACAGAAACAGATAAGGAGAAATACGATGGGTTTGAACACAGTCTATAAAGCGAAGTCGTTTGACTTGAGCGGGCTGACGGGCATCTCGGACGAGACGCTTGCGATGCACTTCAAGCTGTACGAAGGATACGTTACGAACACCAACCTTCTGAACGAACAGATCAACGGACTGATCGGCGGTGGAGAGCTTGATGCGACGAAGGTTGCGGCGTTTTCCGAACTGCGACGCCGGTATGGTTTCGAGTACAACGGCATGGTCCTGCACGAGTACTACTTCGAGAACATGAAGAAGCAGGGCACCGGCGATCCGAACAAGGATACGGCGTTCGCGAAAGCGGCTGCGGAGAGTTTTGGCAGTTACGAAGTTTGGAAGGCTGACTTTGTCGCGACCGGAAAAATGAGAGGTGTGGGTTGGGCAGCGACGTACCAGGATCCGTCAAACGGCGCCATCTCGAACCACTGGATCAATCTTCACGAGACGGGTAACGTCGCGGGCTACACGCCGATCCTGATCATGGATGTTTGGGAGCATGCGTTCATCAAGGACTACGCACCGGCAGAGCGTCCCAAGTATATCGAGGCGTTCTTCTCGAACATCGACTGGGATGCCGTCAGCGGACGTCTCTCGACGGCGGGAAGCGCGAAAGCGTAGAAAGTTAAAAAGTTAAAGGGTGAAAAGGTGAAAAAGGCTTGCTCTCTGTCCTTTTAACTTTTTCACCTTTTCACATTTAACCTTTCGCCCTTTTTCACCTTTTCACTTTTTCACCTTTAAGCGTTTACACTTTAGTAGCAATGATCGAAGAAAAAGTCCTGGTCCAGAAGTTTTTGAACCGCAAGAGTCGCGAGCGCTTGAAGAAGCCTGACTGGCTTAAGATCAAGCTCGGCGATCCGCGCAATCAAAACGCAGTGTTGGACCTGATCAGCGGTCTTAATCTCCACACGGTCTGCCAGGAAGCGAAGTGTCCGAACATCTTCGAATGTTGGACGGATAAGACAGCGACCTTCATGCTCGGCGGCGACACCTGCACACGTCATTGCGGATTCTGCGCGGTTAACAAGGGCAAGCCGATGGACCTCGATCCACAGGAACCGGTCCACGTCGCGGAGGCAGTCAAACATCTCGATCTAAAACATGCGGTCATCACATCGGTAAATCGCGACGACCTCCCCGACGGCGGTTCCATGCACTGGGCCGAGACGATCTTTCGTGTTCGCGAGATGAATCCCGAGTGCAAGGTCGAGGTACTCATCCCCGACTTCAACGGCGACGAGATCGCTCTCAACAACGTCCTCCGCGCACGACCCGACGTTCTGAATCACAACACCGAAACGATCGCACGACTCTACCGACGCGTTCGCCCTGACGCGATCTACGAACAGTCGATGGAGCTACTCACGCGAGCGGCCCACTGGCGCGACACGCAACAGCCGACGATGCTAACCAAGAGCGGCATCATGGCCGGACTCGGCGAGGAGTTCGAAGAGGTTGTCGATCTGATGAAGGACCTTCGCAAGGCGTCATGCGACATCATGACGATTGGTCAGTATCTCCAGCCCTACGAAAAGCGACTCCCAGTCGAGCGCTACGTCACGCCCGAAGAGTTTTCCGAGTGGAAACGGATCGGCGAGTCGATGGGATTCAAACACGTCGAGTCGTCGCCGCTGACACGCAGCTCGTATCACGCACGACAGCAGACCGAGTCGGGCGAAGAATCTTCATTACAAAATTAGGAATTACACAATTAGTAATTACCCGGAGAAACGCGACGTTAGCAAGCCGCGTTTTTTTCCATGTAATTACTAATGCGGTAATTATTAATTGAGTAATGCTTGGCCCCGAGGCAACCTAGCTCGAACTTCGTTTCTCAT
>DATEOJ010000478.1:0-13946 GCA_035274235.1 Pyrinomonadaceae bacterium | reverse complement strand
TCGCATCGATTTCTTTCGCCAGTCTGACGACCGGGTTATCGCGACCTTTTCGGTTCAGACCGATAACAAGCATCTGCAGTTCAAAAATGTCGGTGGAATTGAGCAGGCGAAAGTGAACGTTCGCGGAAGTATAACTGCCGTCTCCGGCAGGAGGTCGGGAGTCTTTGAGGATTCTGTTACAGCTAGCGCGACAGCGGTCGAACTAGCTGATCCCCGGGAGAAGAAGTCGGTTTACCAGAAAGCGATCGCACTCACGCCGGGAACGTACAAAGTCGATGTTGTTGTTCGCGACGTTGAGACCGGCAATCGCGGTTTGAGAAGACTCGGCTTCACCGTTCCTCGTTACGACGAGAAGAAACTCTCAACGTCGTCGCTTATTCTCGCGAGCAAGCTTCGCTCGACGACCGAATCTGATATCGGCGGACAGTTCGTTATCGGTAACGCTAAGGTGATCCCGAATCTATCCGGCAACTATAAAAAGGGTCAGGACGTCGGTGTTTACCTGCAGGTTTACAACGCGGGCATCGACCAGACCACGCTTCGCCCAGCGGTGGATGTGACCTATGTTCTCACCAAAGACGGGAAGGAGATCCTCCGTCAGCCCGAGGACTGGGGCGGTCTTAGCGATTCCGGACAGCGTCTAACTTTAGCCCGCCTCCTGCCTACCGATCGAATGTCCCCCGGCAACTACGAGATCAAGATCATCACGACAGACCGCGTCGGCGGACAGACCTTGGAGAACAAAGAAAAGTTCACGATCACAAACTAACAGCACGTTTTCGCACAGAAAACGATTCGCACGGCTAAAGGAAGGACACCGAAATCGGTGTCCTTTGCTATAGATGTTGGTAGAGAAGAAACGGCGTAGCCCGAAGAACTCAATCTTCTTTACGAAACTTTGCTTTTCCTTTTTCTACCCCCTCATATATCATGGTCGGACCATTACAAAACGAACGCGTTGCCGGTGCGTCTCCGATCAGGAAATAAGTCTTCCATCCGCGAGTTCTGTCGGAACTGCCAGCCTTGCGTTAGGCCGTTTCTTTCGGCTTACACACCCGAGAAAGAGTCGGCATTTCGGAACTGTCCTAAATCAAAGTAAGGAGAAATTGCCCAGTGAGATTTTTTTCCAAGAGTCATGCTGTATCGGTCTGCACAGCATTACTGTTCATGGTGTCGCTGCTATTCCCTGCAACCACACTAAACGCGCAATATCGAAACGCCCCTGAACCTGCAGAGGGCCTGCCTCTTCCTCAACAACCTTCGGACGATTCCGAGGACATCATTCAACGTGATGGCGACAACTTTAAGTCCCCCCAAGCGTCAGAACAATTCAAGCGCCGGCAGGAGGCTCTGAGACAAAGAATCGCCAGCGGAAAGACCGGCAGAGTTCATAAGGTTGCTAAAGGACAGTACGTCGAACTTGAGGTCGAGCGTAACGATCGCGTCTTTGTCCTTATCGTCGAATACGGCAACCAGGTCAGCACAAGCCCGACGGTTCCGACCTTCCCCGGACCGCTTCACAACCAGATCGCCGAACCGAACCGTCTCCTCGACAACAGCACGATCTGGCAAGCGAATTACGATCGCGACCATTACGTCGACATGTACTTTAATCGCATGGTCGACTATTACCGGAGCCAGTCGTCCGGTCGATATACGATCAACGGCAGTGTCACCGACTGGGTGAAAGTACCTTTCAACGGAGCTCGCTATGGTAACAACGGTCTGGGAGATGCAGCGGCCTGGCCACTGATCGCGGACGGCATCAATACGTGGGTGCAGAGCCAGTTGGCAGCGGGCCAGACGCTCGAGCAAGTTACCAACTACCTAAAAACTTTTGACGTTTGGGATCGCTACGATTTCGACGGCGATGGTAACTTCGATGAGCCGGACGGCTACATCGATCACTTCCAGGTCGTTCACGCGGGTGCAGGTGAAGAGACCGGCGGCGGTGCACAAGGCGCGGACGCTATCTGGTCGCATCGCTGGTTCGCCTACCAGAATCGACGCGGAACGAATGGTCCCGCAGCATTCAGGAATGGCGGTGTCGAATTTGGCGGCGGCTACGGCGCAAATCCGAGCGGTGCAACGGCAGGTTCCTCAAACGGAACGGTTGGACCAACTTCAGCAACGAGCGCAACCGCTTACCCGCTGAACAGCACCGGCATCTGGGTCGGCGACTACACGATCCAACCCGAGAACGGTGGTCTCGGAGTGTTTGCTCACGAGTACGGACATGACTTGGGTCTTCCCGATCTCTACGACACCAACACCGGCGACAACGCGACCGGTTTCTGGACCTTGATGTCGAGCGGTTCCTATCTCGGCAATGGCGTAGAAGACATCGGTGCCGCACCGGGCGACATGGGCGCGTGGGAGAAGATCCAGCTCGGTTGGTCAAAGTTCGACGTCGCTTCGGCTGGTGTCTATTCAGAACATAAACTCGGACCCGCTGAAACGAACACCAAGAAAGCTCAAGCGGTGGTCGTCACACTTCCGGACAATCAAAACGATCTGTTCCTCTACGACCCGGCGGTCGGCACACTTCCGTACGGCAGCTTCGCGTGGTGGGGCGGGAAAGTAGACAACGCGGACTACTCGATGACGCGATCGATCACAGTTCCTGCCGCGCCTGCGTCATTGCAGATGCGTCTGAAGTATCAGACCGAGTCGGGCTGGGATTACGCGTACGTGTCGGTCTCCGCCGATGGTGGAACTACGTGGACCAATCTCGCCGGCACGTATCTTAATGCTTCGAACGGTCAGACGAACCTTACGACGAACAACAATCCGAACGGCCTCAATCTTGGCAACGGCATCACCGGTTCGTCCGGCAACACCGCGACCAACGCTCCTTTCGGTTGGCGGCTTGCAACGTTCAATCTCGCGGCGTTTGCGAACCAGAGCGTCCTACTTCGAATTCGCTATAAGACAGATCCCGACACGACTCTCAACGGAATTCTCTTCGACGAGGTAACCCTCAACGGTACCGCGATCGATAATGCCGAAAATGGAGATAACGGTTGGACAGTCGATGGATTCAAGCGGAGCAATGGTCGCGAGACTTTGATCGCGCCGCACTATTACATCGGTGAGTATCGTCAGTACAGGATGTACGACGCTGGTTTGAAGACCGGTCCGTATGTTTTCGGCAGCTTGCCGCCGAGCGAAGACTGGGTCGAGCACTTCCCATATCAGGATGGTCTTCTCATCACGTATTGGGATACCCAGCAAGCGAACAACAACACGAGCCAGCACGCGGGCGAAGGACGCATCCTGCAAATCGATGCGCACCCAGAGCCGCTTACGCGTCTCGGTCTTCCAATGGGCGGGACTGGCTGGAACTTCAATGTGTGGAGAAATCGCGTTCAGAGTTACGACTCGACCTTCGGGCTCGAGGCGACTGACTCGATCCGCATTCCGTTTGTCGGAACACTTCCGGGCGCGATCAGCGACCCGGCTTGCGCGGCTCCGGTCGGAACGCCGCCGAACCAGACAACGTCTTGTCAGTTCTGGACCGAGTATCCGTCGTTGTCGGCGGTTCGCGAGTTTAATGACATGAACCAGTACTGGTATACGACCAACGCGACCGGCAGCGTGATCGTTCCGAGAACGGGTACGACGATCCGTGTCATAAACACCAGTGCTCAAGGCACAATGATGAAGATCGAGGTCAACTCTGCATTAGCACCTGAGTAGAACTTCATCAGAAAGGTAGCGGCGGCGAGGTCGAACGACCTTGCCGCCGCTTTTTTATGGATGCGAAAAGCCCAAACTGTCACTTGTGACAGTTCCCTTCAAATGGCCGCGGCGTAATAATTCTTCAACCAATTGAGGCCAAACGAGTCAGGACTTTCGAACTATGCTTCGAACGGGTTCTGGGCCGCTTAGAATTCACATCCGAATAGAGCGAAGGAGAGAACCGATATGAAGATGAAAATATTTATGATCTCGATATTGTGCGTGGCGGCGACCGCACTCCCCGTAACCGCCCAGACTGTCGCCTACAGCTTTAACGGTACTCCGCAGTTCTCGGTGAGCATGCCGGACGGTTGGAGGTTTGAGTCAAAACCAAATCCGAGAAATCCTGAGGCGAAGCGTATATCGGGAGTCGCGTCGAAGGGATTGGTCTGGTTCGGCGTTTGGGTTGTTAAAGATGCAAAGACGGTCGATGATGCATACAAGTACGTCCAGGCGACTGCCCGAACTTTGATCACGGATGCAAAGGAAACAAAAGCTCCCGCCACCGCCCAGTTGAACGGAATGAAAGCGAAGTATTCGGAGCACAGTGGGACCATGAAGATGGAGGACGGAAAGTCGCAACTGTTCAATGCTCAGGTCTATCTTTTCCAGACCAAGTCCGGTCGAGTCGGTATCGCGGTATGCCTTTCAGACACCGACGGACAGACATCTGAAAAAGCGAACATCGACGCGTTTTTTAAATCTCTAAAACCGATCAAGTAGAAGGAGGCGCAAAATGAGATTCACGATGAACAGACCTATGTTGTGGAGCGTCGTCCTTATCCTCGGCTTTACGGCCGTCGCAATACCGATCGGGGCTCGTGTTAGCTTAACGTCATCGCACCTTGTCCATGACAGCCAAGAGAGCTTCGGACAGCGAACGCCCTTGAAGAACGAAACCGCCCCAGGAAAAGTCAGCGGTAAGACTGCGTCGGTCGTCTATACGAGCGGAGCACCGCAAGACCGATACGAAAGGCGCCGGCAGTACTGGGAAAATCGCATCGACCGCAGAATAGAAAGTCGACAAAGATACATGGACGATCAGGTCGACAGGGAGGACAAGGCGGGTCGCAACAATGATGATGATGACGATGATGATGAGGACATGGGTGATGATGACGACGACGACTCCGGAGCTGATGAGGAGATGGACCGTATCGAGAGACGCCGCGAGAACTGGCGGAATCGCGTCGAACGAGAGTGGTGAGTAGAAGGCGGTAGACGGTATTTGGATTCGGTATTCGATGAGGGGAAAGCAGAAAGCAATGGGAAGCGCGTTTAATTCTTTCTGCTTTCCGCCTACCGTCTACTTCATTTGCTGAATATCTTTTCTCGATGAAGAACTCCCCACTGAACCAGCTCCTCAATGATCTTCTCTAGCGATCGGCCGTGATCGGTCAGACGATATTCGACAGTGACCGGCTTTGTGTCGAAGACGGTCCGCTTTACCAGTTGATTGATCTCAAGGTCCTTCAACTCCTTTGAAAGCATCTTCGCGGTTATCCCGCCGACGTCCCTCTGCAGTTCCTTAAACCGTTTCTCTCCGAATGTGAGCGATCCGATGATGGCGATCTTCCACTTGCCGCTGAGTGCGTCCATCGTGTCGCGAATCGCCAGCAATGCTTTGTCGCAAGACTCTCCCTTCATATTCAAGGTAGTTTCCTCAAGTAAACCACTTTCGTCAAGAATGCTGGTTGCTTTTGTATACCGTCTCCTGTACTCTGTAACAGTCGTTGTTACAGATGGATTTTTGACGGAGAAAAAGTTAATGAAGTTACTACATATCGATTCAAGCATTCTTGGCCTCAACTCGGTGAGCCGCACGCTTTCAGCGGAGATCGTCAGCGTGGAGCAGTACCGCTATCCTGACATCGAGGTCGTCTATCGAGACCTTGCGACTCAGCCGATCGGACATCTTTCGGGTGCTCACCTCGCGGCCGCGCAGGGAGCGGTACCCGAGACGGCGGAGTTGCAGCAGGACATTGATCAGGGTGCGGCGATACTTGATGAATTTCTTGCGGCCGACATCATTGTCATCGGTGCTCCGATGTACAACTTCAGCGTCCCTAGCCAGCTCAAGGCATGGATCGACCGTATCGCCGTCGCCGGTAAGACTTTTCGGTATACGCCGAACGGCGCGGAAGGTCTCGCGGGTGAGAAGAAGGTGGTAGTCGCCTCGTCGCGAGGTGGTTTTTATGGACCGGATACCGTCGCCGCTCCCCTCGATCATCAGGAGAGCTACCTGCGTGGCGTGTTTGGTTTTCTTGGGATCAAAGATGTGACGTTCGTCCGCGCGGAAGGTGTTGCTCTCGGCGAGGAGCAACGTACGCAATCGATGGAAGCCGCTAAAGCCGAGATCTGCGAACTGGCCGCAGCCGCGTGATCGTCGCGGCTATTGATCAGAAGGAGAACGTATCATGCGAAATCAAACGAGCGATGGGTTGAGTACAAGGGACTTCGGACTTTTCGTATTTGTAGCAGTTGCGAGTTGGCTTTGGGTATTTCTATCTCGATGACTTCTTCAACCGCGACTTGTCGGGACTGCTTACTATTTTTTCGGGCACCGCTCTAACTTCGTAGAGCAAAGAATGAGGCCGTCTGGAAACGAGATTTTCCGACGGCCTCTGTTGATTCATTGGTGGAGACGAGGGGGATCGAACCCCTGACCTCTGCAATGCCATTGCAGCGCTCTCCCAGCTGAGCTACGTCCCCCAAAAGAAGTTTCTAGTTCCTGGTTCCAAGTTTCTGTTGCCGGAACGCGAAGATTGAATCTATCGGAAAGGTTCGGGAGCGTCAAGTTTGATCACGATCCTATAGGTCCTATCAGTCCCATAGGTCCTATACGTCCAATTACTTGCCTTTGAAATTAGGCTTTCTCTTTTCGAGAAACGCCGACACGCCTTCTTGTTTGTCTTCGGTCGAGAAGACGATCGCGAAGAGATCGACCTCGCGACGGAGACCTTCATCGAGATTCGAACGCGATGCAAACTTCACGGCTTCCTTACAAAGCTGCAATGCGATCGGAGCTTTCTCGGCGATCTTCGCGGCGAGTTCCATCGTCTTTGCCTCAAGCTCGGCGGCCGGATATACGTGATTCACGAGGCCAAACCGATGTGCGGTTTCGGCGTTGATCATGTCCCCGGTCAAGATCATCTCCATCGAACGTCCTTCACCGATCAAGCGCGTCAGACGCTGCGTCCCGCCGCCGCCGGGCATGATACCGAGATTTATCTCAGGCTGCGAGAAACGCGCCGTTTCGCTGCAGATCCGAAGATCACATGCGAGAGCGAGTTCGTTACCGCCACCGAGACAGAAACCGTTTACCATCGCGATCGTCGGTTTTGGAAAACTGTCGATCGAGTTAAAGAACGTGCGTTCGTGAAACGTGCTTCGCTGCGTGACCGGCGTCTGCCCTTCGAACTCGGTGATGTCCGCACCGGCGATGAACGACTTTTCGCCCGAACCGGTTATGACCACAACGCGAACGGCCGTGTCAGCTCGTAATTCATCCAGCGCTGCGACGCCCTCTTTGTGAACCTGCTTGTTTAGCGAGTTAAGTTTGTCAGGACGGTTGATGGTGATGACGGCGACGCCATTGTCGCGCTTCTCAACTGTGATCGTTTCGTAGTTCATAAAGACGTAGGACGGACTGTTAGTCCGTCCCTCTTAACATTCCAAATGCAACCAGATCAAGGGTCGCTACAAAGGACGGACTAACAGTCCGTCCGACGCCGCGTTACTCTTCGATTCCTTCTGCCAGATTGTCATCCGCGATCCACGCGACAAACAACCTCAGCCAATTATCCTTCGACTCGATGATCGAAACGCCGACACGCGACGTCCCGTAATTCGATGCACCGATTCGCGCGACCTTCGCCTTTACCTCGACCGGAACTCCGTCGGGCCGGTGCGAACGTATGTAAAGCGTGTCGCCTTCTGAGATCTTTTGATTAAGTTGGAACAACGCACCGAGTGTCGAGATGTCGTCGGTCTCGGTCGGCTCGCTCCATGCTGCCCCGTCCTCGGCGCGACCCGATACCACTATCGGAAGCCGAAGAGCCATCCTGAGTGCGAATCGTTTTTCCTCAAACCGAGGTTGCATACTCGTCAATCTACAATGCGCGTTTTGAATTAGGGGCGGTCAGAGCAAACCTAGTTTAACACTTCGACATCGGGAATTTCCATTACGGGGATTCCCTTGAACGGTTCGGCGGTCAAGACCGATGGATGCACGTCATGCGGAGGTGGTTCGACTAAGTTATGACGCGATAGTTATACTACATACAACGCAAACGTTTCAAACTATTAAGGCTTTGAGGAGTGTTACTTTAGATCCAATGCCCACGACGACAATTCACCGAAAAGTTGTGATCCTCGGTTCCGGACCAGCGGGACTCACTGCAGCAATCTATGCTTCACGAGCGCAACTCGAGCCGCTCGTCATCGACGGTCCGCAGCCCGGAGGTCAGCTGACGATAACGACTGATGTCGAAAACTATCCCGGCTTTTCCGACGGGATCATGGGACCTGCGTTGATGGACCAGTTTCGCGAGCAGGCCGTGAGGTTCGGCACCGAGATCATCAATGTCTGGATCGACAAGGTCGATCTTTCGCAGCGGCCGTTCACGCTCTATGGAAAAGAGAGTCAGGACAGCGACGAGATCACGACCGAAGTTAAGGCAGACACCTTGATCGTTGCGACAGGAGCGTCCGCAAAGTGGTTGGGAATTCCCGGCGAGGCTCCGGTTCCCGAAGGTCTGGGAGGAAACGGTGTGTCTGCGTGCGCGACGTGCGATGGTTTCTTCTTTAGAGGTAAACCGATCGTTGTTGTCGGAGGCGGTGACACCGCGATGGAAGAGGCGTTGTTTCTGACGCGGTTTGCGTCGAAGGTTTCGTTGGTGCACCGTCGAGAAGAATTCCGCGCGTCAAAGATCATGCAGGAACGCGTGTTGGATCACGACAAGATCGAGGTCCTTTGGAACACCGAGATAAAGGAGATTCTAGGTTCGAAGGAAACTGGCGTCGAGAGCATCACGCTCTACAACAACCAAACGGACGAGACCTCGAACTATCCGACACAGGGTGTCTTCATCGCGATCGGACATAAGCCGAATACGGAATTGTTCGAAGGCCTTCTCGATATGGACGACGTCGGTTATTTAAAGACCGCCGGCCGGACGATGCAGACGAACATACCCGGCGTCTTCGCCTGCGGCGACGCGCAGGATTCCTATTATCGCCAAGCCGTAACCGCGGCCGGTACCGGCTGCATGGCCGCGATCGATGCCGAAAGGTTTTTAGTTGAACACCATGTCGCGGAAGTTGAGACCGCGAAGAACTGGTGATTCTAACTGTGAACTATGAGCCAACTAGTCACTTGTCACTTGAAACTATCCACTGAAGAGAACCGATTTCTTCAGTGGATAGTTTCAAGTGACAAGTTAGCTCATAGTTCACGGTGCACAGGTCCTAGTTAAAGAAATGCCGATTTACGAGTACAAGTGCCAGAAGTGTGGCGATCATTTTGAGAAAAGGCAGTCGGTGAGCGACGAGCCGATGAAAGTCTGTGAGAAATGTGGCGGTGACCTCGAAAAACAGTGGTCGCTGTCGGGATTTCAGTTTAAGGGTGGCGGTTGGTACGTGACCGACTATTCGGGCGCAAAGAAAGGCGGAAAAGATTCTTCGAACGAATCAACCGGAAAGTCCGAGTCCGCATCAAAGCCTTCGGGAGAGCCGACCCCGACCACGAAGAAGGAATAACAATGAAGTCGACCCTTATGTTTGTGCTATCAGCCGGTTTGGCCATTTTGGCCATGATCGGCTCAGCGACTGCCCAGTCGCGGCACAGCTCGAAGGGCACGGATTTAGAGGGCACGATCCTCAGCGTGACGGCGTCCCGGACCGACGGTAAGACCGAAGCTATCAAGGTCAATAATCTTTTCCTTTACGAGAACGGCTTCGAGCAAAAGATCCGTAACTTTGCTCTCGACCCGTCGCCTTCGCGCATCGCGATCCTCGTAGATAATTCCCAGACACTTCCAACCGAGGTCGAGAAGCTCAAGCAAGCGGCGATGGAGTTCGCCTACGAGATCTTTGACGGAGATCAGTTGTTTGTCCTGGCGTTTGACGAGAAGGCGGAGATCATTCAGGAGTGGACCGACGACGCGAAGAAGATGGAGGCGTCGCTCGCGACGTTTCGAAAGAAAGGACAGCCTTTCTTGTTTGACGCCCTCGACTCCACGATCCAGGAGATCTTCCTCCCGCTAATGCCGGGCACTCGAAAGACGGCGATCGTGGTTATCGGTGACGGGCTCGATCGCGGCAGCAAGGTTAAGTTCGACCAGATAATGGCTCGCGTTCAAAACGAGAATATCACCATCTACGGCTTACAACTTCCCGACCGAACCGGCGGAGCGTTTCGAAAGGACGGTCCAAAACCCGCGGTTGCTCTCAAACAGCTCGCCGAAGGAACCGGCGGTCGCGTGTTCGAGCTTGACGAAGCGCAGAATGCCGCCAAGGTGATCTGCGATGAACTTCGTCGGAACCGATATCTGCTCTCATACATTCCGGTAAACACATCGAGCTACGATGCTCGCCGCGTTTTCCTTACAGCCGACGAAGGAATCTCTGTCCGAACAAAGTCGGCCCAGCCTCCGAACGTTAAATAACTTTTAGAGCGAGTACAGATCGAACGTGCCCGACAGCCGAGTGCGGAGACGCTCAAGGGCGCGTTTGTCTTTTGCCTCAGTCGCTCGTTTGATCGCGTCCGTGTAATTTAGTAGATTGAACGCCTTTACAAACGGCGCGATCTCTCCGAGCTTCTTTTCTTTTAATCCGTAGCCCTCGACGAACTCCTGCTGCGTATCGATATCCAAGTCATGGAGTGCGAGTGATAGCTCCCAGTGCGGAGCGATGTTCGACGTCGCTTTCTCCCAGTCGATGATCGCAACGATCTTTCCCGCTTCATCGACAAGCACGTTCTTAAGGCGCAAGTCGCCGTGACTTAACGTCGGTCGAGTTTTAAGCGTACGCATGTCGCGGCAAATGCGTTTGAGAGATTTGATCGTCGGCAGCGGAAAGAGCTTTGATCGTTCGAGGTCCTCGATTCGCGCTTCACATCGATACTCATCTACGAGATATCCCTTGAATGTGCGGTTCCGCGATAGCTCGTTGTTCGACCAATCAAACGTCTCTCCGAATCCTTTAGTGCGAATTGAATTGATCTTCGCGGCGAGGCTCCCAAGTTCACGAACTATCTTTTCACGTTCGGGATGATGCGTCCCGTCGATACCCTTCACGCTGCGAGCAATGACGTATGGAAATGGAATAACTGAGAAGCCCGTCTCGAGAATTTCCGCAGTCGGTATGCCCGCTTGTCGCGCAACGCGCTCGCACCAGTGTTCCTTGATGAACGCGTTGAGACGCGATTGATCTGGACTGATGCGAACGATGAAGTCACCCTCAGCGTGCTTCACGCCGAAGACATAGTTCGATAGGCCGCCGGACTTGTACGTCATCCGCACAGGACCGTTGCCGAAATGATGCTGGATAACGAACCGCGCATGACGGCGGAACTTATCAATTTCCTTTGCTGAATTTCTTTTCGCTGATCCCGATAGCATTCTGGAGTTCCTGGATGCCGGCCAGACGAAACAGCACGTCGCCAAGCTCAAATGAATCCGCGACGCGGATCGTGTTCATCAAACCGCGGAAGTCGATATTCATCGGACCGACATGCACCGCGAGACCAACGCCGTTGAGAAAAACGTCCATCGGCGTATCCCCTGCGCCGAGTGACGCACGCATTTGAAACCCGATGTAGTCAGCGGCGGCTCGTGCACCGGTGAGTTTGTCGACTCCTTTCGTCGTAAAGAAACTGCTCGGCTTCGAATGCTGATACGCCATCAAGTCATCGGCCTTGCGTTCGATCAGGAGAAAGATCATGCAGATCTCTTCACTGTGGAGTTGTTCCTGCAGCTTACCTATCTCGACCGCAGTGACCGCAGACGCACTTTTATACTTCTCCTTCACTTTATCGACGCTCTCGGCGATCGGTGTCCAAATGATCTCGCCCATCCGCCAATCGCGCGGGTAATAGAAGAGAAGCAGGTCGCGGATGTTGTCGTCGAGAAGTGCGTCGACGCCGGCTAGACAAGCGTCGATCTCGTTCGATGTCAGCGGGAACGCAGTGATCTCTTCAAAGCAAACACCGTCGTGCTCGTCGCGCTTGATATAGCCGACCTGGCTGCCGTTCATTGAAACAACCGGGATGGGAGAGTTCGAGATCGCGAGCCATTCTTTGCCGAACGTGCGGATCACCGATAGCGGAAACCGAAGTGAGTTAAGGACGACCGGACGACCGCGGTCATAAAGTGCTTTTAATCCGAGTTCAACCGGACGCGGGATCGTTATGCGACCGTTGTCCTCATGAACCGCGGTGCCGTCAAGGTCGATCACAACCCCGCCGTGAGAAAGGAATCCAGAACTGTATGCGAAATCGCCAACGGCGTTTTCGACTTGAAGACTTAATACCATGCCTACCCCCTTGCTCGCCTTGTTGTCTTTCTATTCTGGTAGCTAGCGGACGATTTGGCAATAAAAATTCTGGGAACAGGTATGTTGCCTTTTGCTTAACGCACTTAGCCGCAGATTACGCGGATAACACAGATTCATTAAGAGAGGGCCGATCGGCGGCATCTGCGCCATCCGCGGCTACGTGCGCTAACTCCTTCGAGTTTTCGCCCTTAGTAGTTGCTTCCCGGCGAGCCACATGAATCGCGGGTTGACCAGAATGTAACGTGAGAAAAGGCGGCGAGGCTCCTGGATGAGACGGAACATCCATTCCATCCCGAGCCGGCTGACGATCGCAGGTGCTTCGTGGATATCTCCGGCATAGAGGTCGAATGCGGCACCGACACCGATCGAGACGGCTCGAACGCGTTCACGATGCGTCGCGATCCAACGCTCCTGCTTCGGACAACCAAGACCGACAAAAAGAATCTGCACACCGGCGGTGTTGATGTCGTCTACGATAGCGTCGTTTTCGTCTTCACTGAGTGCGCGGAACGGAGGTGAGTAAGAATACGCAACATCCAGGTTTGGGAAATCGATCCGTGCGCGTTTGTGGATCTTGTCCAGCACCTCCTGACGTCCACCGAGAAATCCGACCTTCAATCCCTCGCGTTGGGAATGTTCCATAAGCATCGGCATCAGCGACGGACCGCGCACCTGCGACGCATTTTCATTTCCCTGCCACCGCTGCATCCAGACGAGGGGAGTCCCGTCCGGCAAAACCAGATCTGCGTTGTTTACGAGCTCTCGATACGTAGGGTCGTCTTCCGCCTCGATCGCGACATGCACGTTCGTGACACAAACATAACCGCCACGAGCATCGCGTGCGAGGTCGGTGATCAAGGCGATCGCTTGATCGTAGTCAGTGAGGTCAGTGTTGAGTCCGAGGACCGGGATCCGTCGACGGTTTTCTTGCCGGGTCGTCATCTGGATGAAACGCTCTCGCGATAGATCGCGTTCAGTTTCTCAACATATCCGACAATATCGAAACGCTCGCGGACAGTTTCGCGCGCATGTCGTCGGTAGCCCTCCCAGCCGGTCTCGCCCTCCGACAGCAGAAACTTAAGTTTGCCGACGATCTGCGTTATGTCGCCGGGTTCAATGAGAAATCCGTTGCGACTATCGTCGACGGCCGTCGGTATCGAACCTCGATTCGAAACGACCGGCACACATCCCGATGCCATCGCCTCGAGTAGTGCCATCGGTAAACCTTCGAACCGCGACGGCATTAAGAAAATATCCGCTTCAGCGAGTGCGCGAGTCTTCGGTTGACCGGCAACAACTCCACCGTAGCGAAAATTCTCGCCTAACACTTCGCTCATCGACGCGACGAACTTGTCCTTGTCCGGCCCGGTTCCGTAGCAATTGAATCTAAATTTGAAGCCTTGCTCGATCAGGAGTCGAGACACTTCGACCATGTCACTCAGTCCCTTCGACTCGTCCATCCTGCCCAGATAGATGATGGTCTTTCTTCCCGACTGCCGCTCGGGCAATGGAAATTGGACGGTTGAAACCGCGTTCGGTAAGACGACTATATTAAGACCGGGAGTGCGGCCAAGAAGACGATCGCGTTCGATCTCGCTCTGGACGATCACACGCGACGCCGATCGTAGGAGTTGTTCAGCCGCCCACGC